>CAZADB010000008.1:11714-13589 GCA_964483835.1 uncultured Candidatus Saccharibacteria bacterium | reverse complement strand
CAGCAAGCATTACTAAAAACATCAAGAGTACAATGCTAGTAATATTATTAGGAGTATTCTTAGCAAGTGGAATAACATTTGCCGTATGGGCACCAAATACTTGGCATGGTACAGATTGGATACAAGATGGAAAAATAATAAGTGCACAAAATATTGCAGAGAATTTTAATTTTTTGAAGACTACTCAAGATTCACTTCAGACTAGGATTACTGAATTAGAAAATATACTTATTGCAGATCCTATAACTTATACATGGCATATCAGTCCATGGAGTAGTAGCTGTATTCTCGGAACACTAAAACGCACCGTTCAATGTACGAGTGGTAATGGTTTAGTTGCTCTAGATCAAAACTGCCCGACACCTAAAGCTGAAATAGTCAAAAATTGTGGCTGGACTTGTCCTAATGGGTATCAGTGGGCAGGATTATCACTGAATTGCTATAACCGAGTTGAACCTAGAACATCAGATAGTATGTGTATTATACCAGGAACACAACAAATATCTTGTGTAGTAGGATCTGCAGAAATAAGAGGTGTCTCAGCAGTTTCCGCTCCTACCTTTATTCCATGGTAAATTACTGCACTTCTTAGTTGATACAGACAATCAAAAACCTAGGACAAAGCCTGTGGGGTATGGGCGGACATGAGCATTGCTAGGTTACCATATCTTTATTTGCTTATCGGTCGTTTTTTCTTGGTTTTTTTACATATTGTCCTACTGCTTTCCAGTTTCCGAGGTCTGACACTGTGGCAATGTAGTAACCACTTGACCAAAAGATACCTCCTCAGAGGTTTTTCTTGAGTTCCGGAAATTGCTTAAATAGCCGTCTTGCGGTAAAAGATTTGCGTATGCTTTTTCATGCAATTACTTCGTTATTTGTTTGATAATATCGATATCGGCATATATAAACAAATCAGGTGCTACTAACTCTTCCTAAGTAACTCACAAATAACTTTAAATCTTCTGTCCTTACTCAACCTGAACAGTTCCTGTGTCACCAACACCTCGTGGTTCCTCACTCATCAGATAATTAGGAAATACACTGTCTTTCGGCTTTGTATACACTTTTGGAGTGGTTCTGCGGTATGGTTTGATACCAAACAGCTTCATGACTCTAAGCACTCGTTTCTTGTTGATGCCAAGATGTATTGCTAGGCGTTTATGTCCATATGACGGATGATCACGGAGTGTGTTTTCTATGAGTTGTTTCGTCTGCCAGTCTTTGACTGGTTGTCTGGGTTGGTAATAGTGATGACTACGTGAATATCCGATCACCACCCCCTGGAGAGCCCCTTTTTAGCCTCCACCGACATTTTAATCGTGAGGTCGCCGATGTGCTTTAGTTGTTCGTTTTCTTTCTTGAGTTTATTGTGTTCGAGGATACTGACTACTCCTTTGGCTTTGGTACCCAACCAGTTATAAATGGTGGCTGTATGGATGCCATAGTTGGTAGCAGCGTCTGCTACGCTGAGACCGTCATTTTTAAGTTTGTTTAGTATCTCGTCTTTGGCTCTGCATAAATTCACAATAGTCGCTTCGCTCCTTTGTTCATTTAATTTCTTTTGAAATCCTGAATCCTCTTTTTGCCATATTCTTTGTATTAGTTAGGTAATAATACTTAGAATTGTTGTCTTAAGAAAGGGGTACCTTTCAGTTCTTGAAATGTGCGCCGGGCAGGATTCGAAGTCTACGACTTCAGTACACCTTTTGGATATATTCTCCTTTCAGTCGAATCTATCTCAAAAGCTTTTCGAATCCTGACGAAAGTGACATTTAGTCACTTTCTCCCGTTACACATTTAAAAAACACCACAAGGGTGTTCTTGAAATGTGCGCCGGGCAGGATTCGAAGTCTACGACTTCAGTACACCTTT
>CAZADB010000008.1:0-11614 GCA_964483835.1 uncultured Candidatus Saccharibacteria bacterium | reverse complement strand
GTTCTTGAAATGTGCGCCGGGCAGGATTCGAAGTCTACGACTTCAGTACACCTTTTGGATATATTCTCCTTTCAGTCGAATCTATCTCAAAAGCTTTTCGAATCCTGACGAAAGTGACATTTAGTCACTTTCTCCCGTTACACATTTAAAAAACACCACAAGGGTGTTCTTGAAATGTGCGCCGGGCAGGATTCGAACCTGCGAAGGCATAGCCAGCGGATTTACAGTCCGCCCCCGTTGACCGCTTAGGTACCGACGCTTTTGTCTTGCTCATATATATTCTGCACAAGAAACTATAAGTTATCATATCTTTATGAGAGAGGGAAGTGTTTGGTTATGATATTATCATATTTATGAAACACTTTCGTAATCTTGTGTTAGGACTTGTGTTTATTACGCTACTTATAGTAGCGAACTCACAAGTTGTATTTGCGACAAGTCCTACTGATTCTGAATTCTTTCCTTTGGGGACTATCGAGCTAGATACTACTAACACCAATATAAATATTGGAGGCTTAGTCCCTGCTGGACGAGATGGGGATTTTTCTCCTGAGGGATATGGCACTTGTGAATTTGTAGAACTTATAAATAACGTCCTACAGTTTTTATTTGTGATTGCATCTTTGATTGCTGTGATTATATTTATTTATGCTGGATTTTTAATGGTTGCATCCAAAGGTGATGTGGCACAAATTACAAAATCAAAAGGCATGTTTATGAATGTCACTATAGGGTTTGTGATTATGTTGTCAGCATTTTTGATAGTGAATACGGTGCTGGGAGTGTTATTAGGTACCGGATCTCCAGCGTTGAATTGGCAGAGTATTGAATGTTCATATGCACACACAGCAGGAGAGGTTGATGAATTTTCGCTAGTGCTTGAAAGATATGAATTTCTAGGATGGAAATTTGTTGGTGGTGATACAGAAGGTATTCCGGTGGGAGGACGAGGTGGAGGAGGTGGAAATTGTAGCGTGATTATAAATACGAATAATCCATGTTATCCAAGCAAGTTAGGATGCTTTACCAACACAGAATATGCTTCTATGGTGTGCAACATAGAAAGTAGCGGCGGGTACGCACGATCTGTGTCTGCAACCGATCTTTGTAAGGATGGAAACTCTTTTTCTGGAGGGCTGTTTCAAATTAATGTTTTAGCAAATCATAGCAGGATACCTGGTTGCTCTGGAGATTTTTTTGAAAAAACAGGACAAAGCGCACAGGGTTACTGTGAAGAAGAAAAGACAAATTCAAAAGGAGTTACATATTGTGCGTTCAGAAATTGTACAATTACAAATCAAGACATGTACGAAACATGCATGAATGCAATTATGGACCCTGTCACAAATATTGAAATAGCATGTGGTTTGTATGCTAATGGAGGTTGGAATCATTGGCTGACTTCCGCAAGAATTTGTAATGTAATAAACTGATATAATATATAAATATGAAACTTACTATAAAAAAAATATTATTTATACTAAGCTTGGGTGTTATTGCAGTGGCTATTATTATGTCGTTTTTTAGAACTGAGCCACAGATTACAGAAGATCCCATAACAACGTTGCCAGATATAGAAATGAATGATTTATTAAATGACATAAAATCACTTCCAATCATTGCTTCTACAGATGGGAGTGTTTTTTCTGCAGAAAAATTAATAAATAATATAGACACACATATTCTATCAGATGATTTTTTTAGAACTTCAGAAGATCCAGAAACATATGGAATATATTATTATAAAAATACAGGCATTATAATGGTGATGCTTTTTAGAAAGCCACTTTCATTTACTCGCGCCTTAGCTGAACAAAAATTATTATATATTCTTCCTTATACAAAAAAAGAGATTTGTACAATGAATATTAGAGTTTTAACAAACAAATACGTAGATCCTAGATATGCTGGGTTTGAACTTGGTTTGAGTTTCTGTGAAGATAGTATTAACTTAGAATAATATGAAATATATACTGCAATCAATTACATCAATCCCATTGTTTGTTTTGATAATACCTCAAACAATACTCGCCAACGGCGGCTTGGTTACGTGTGCAGGTCCAGATTGCACATTTTGTGATTTGTTTTATATGTTTAACGGAGTGCTGGATTGGTTGTTTGGCATTGTTATTTTAATAGCGGTTCTTTTAATCGCTTACGCTGGTTTTATGTTGGTTTTTTCCAGAGGTGACACATCTGCAATTTCCAAAGGAAAGAGTATGCTAATAAATACCATAATTGGAATAGTTATTATGCTTATGGCATGGACAATTGTAGACACATTTATGAAGTTAGTGATGGGAGGTGATTTTGGAGTATGGAATGAAGTCACCGAATGTGGTGAAATGTTTCAACCCGGATTGACTATTGAAGGAATTGCTCTCCAGCAGACAAGTGTTACTGTCGCCAACCCGTCTTTATTTTTAAGTGACGCAGAAACATCACCACATAAAAATTGCCCGACATGTGTGTCATTAGACTCTATGGGAATTGAATGCAAAAGATTAAGTAGTTGTGATATTTCCCATGAATTTGCAGAACGTCTTGCTGGATTACTTGCTGTGCATGAGTATTCTATGGAAATCACAGAAGCATTTCCACCATCTATGAATCATAAAGCATCTTGTCATAGAAATGGCACATGTGTAGATATTGTGTTTAACGATAGGGTCTTTACAGAGACACGTGTGCGAACTTTTATTAATCAAGCTAAAGCTTTGGGCTTTCGGGCTGTTTACGAGCCGGCTGGGGGAGGTTCATGTTTGGGTCTTACCGGATCTGACTGTGTTCAAAATGTCGCTACCGGAAATCATTTTTCCTTGTACGCAAATTGATAATTACATATTAATCAAATTCCTACTAAATTAACCTTTCAATAATACTTAGTCTATTTTAAGAAAATGGTATAATTTATCAAAATATGAATCCACATCATGCTATAGTTTTTATTGCAAATAATCTTAAGGAGTCTTTTGTTCCTGAAATATACAAAACACAAACATGTGATGTGTCGCATATTATACTAGATAGATTTGGTATTAATGACGCGCGACAGCTCGTATCCGAATCTTTACAAAAACCAATTGAAGGAAAGTATAGGGTATTTGTATTAGTGATTAAAAAATTGCCAGAAGAGGCACAAAATTCACTTTTGAAACTTTTTGAAGAACCTCCTTTGAATACTCGTTTTTATATGGTTATTCCGCAGGAGGGAATGCTTATTCCTACTCTATTATCTCGCGTATTTATGGAGAGAAATAGTTGTTTATCAGAAGCCCCAAGGAATGAAACATTTGTTTCATTCCTTGGGGCTTCTTACAGTGACAGAATGTTAATAATTGCCGATATAACAAAAAATAAAAAACTTGAGGAAATAGAGAGTATTATTCAAGGTGCCGAGGTATATGTTTCTGAAAATTCAATAGCTAATTGTAATTTACTTGAGACAGTTATTTTTGTAAGAAAATATATAAAAACTCCAGGTGCTTCTGTCAAGATGTTATTGGAAGAACTTTCCCTTGTTTTGCCAACAGTATAGTTATGCTAATATAAACTTATAATTTTAGATATATGATTAATTTTGACATGAGGAGTAAAGAGATATCTCAATGGTTAAAAACTGAATATGAGGGCATACGAACAGGTCAGGCAACCCCTGCACTTTTAGATGCAATTAAAGTAGAAAATTATGGCAGTATGACGCCATTAAATCAAGTTGGGTCTGTTGGAGTAGAAGATGCACGCACGTTACGTATCTCATTATGGGACGCGGGAGGTATTCTCGCAGTTGAAAAAGCTATTAGAGAAGCAGATTTAGGAGTATCTGTTTCGACTGATTCTGATGGTTTGCGAGTTATTTTCCCAGAATTAACCAGCGAAAGAAGGTCTCAATTATTAAAATTATCTAAGAGCAAAATGGAAGATGCGAGGGTGTCTGTACGTAATGTAAGAGATGAGATTATGAAAGAGCTAGATAAACAACAAAAAAATGGCGACATAAGCGAAGATCAAAAATTTGTTCAAAAAGAAGACATTCAGAAAAAAGTAGCTCTGACAAATTCACAACTGGAAGAACTTTACACGAAAAAAGAATCAGAAATTTCTAAATAATTTTTAATATATGTCCATCATTTTATTTTTTGCCGTACTTTTTGTGCTGATTTTTATCCATGAGCTAGGTCACTTTTTGGTTGCGAAAAAAATGGGTATGCGTGTTGATGAATTTGGAATGGGTTTACCTCCTAAATTATGGAGTAAAAAATGGAGAGGTACAGAGTACAGTATTAATTTATTACCCATTGGTGGATTTATAAAAATTGCAGGTGAAAATGGTTCTGATGAACCTTTGCTCGTAGATAAAACAACCGTTAGTCAGACTAACGATACATTTAGCTCTAAAAGCAAGTGGGCGCAAGTTGCTGTTCTTATAGCTGGAGTAACAATGAATGTTATTTTCGCTTGGATACTTTTTGTAGCTGTGTTTATAGTGGGTGTGCCAAATATTGTAGATGAAAATTACGCAACCGCCGACGCTGCTCTCACTGTCGTTCATATAATGGAAGATGGCCCCGCAGAGCATGTTGGGTTACCCTTGATGGCAGAAATTATAAATGTATCAACAGAAGAAACTGAAATATTAACTTTAACCACAACATCTTTTAGGGAGTTTACTTCTGAAAATGTCGGTACTCAAATATACATAGAATATATTTATGAGGACATACTTTCTAAAGTATCAATTACACCTGAAATAGGTTTGATTCAAACAGAGCCCAATAGGGCAGCAGTAGGGATTGCGCTTGCTATGGTGGAGACGGTTCAGTTGTCAATTCCTGTTGCGATGTGGAATGCAACACAAACAACAATTACATCTATTGGTGCAATTACAGTTGGGATCACTACGTTTATTATTGATAGCGTGCGTGGCACAGCGGACTTCTCGCAAATTTCAGGACCTGTCGGTGTTGTTGTATTGGTAGGAGAGGCTGCTGAATTTGGATGGGCTTCGCTGTTTATGCTTACTGCGTTTATCTCATTAAATTTAGCTATTATTAATTTGTTACCATTTCCTGCTCTTGATGGAGGGAGGTTGATTATGGTTGGAATCGAGGCAGTTACACGTAGACCAATTAATCGCGTATTAGCTGGGTATGTAAATTTAATTGGATTTGCATTATTAATAGTGTTGATGCTTGTTGTCACATGGAATGACATCGGCAGACTTTTTTAAATCTAGGTTAGTCTGACTAACTTAGATTAAGTTAGTCTGACTGCTCTTGATTATTAGACTTGTTACCAAATAATTTTTTTGCCAAAATTTCCAAATTTTGGCTACAAATTCCAAAAAATTCGTTGAAATATCCAGATATTCCGCCTCATTTTTTGAAATTTTCGCACAAAATTATAAAATTTTCATCAAAATCTTATTTGGTAACAAGTCTATTGTAAGAAGTTAGAAGTGGGGTATGATAGGGGCACTTGCTGGTTGAGATCTGAAGTTGGGACATGGTGATATAATAAAATAAATATGCGACAATCAACACTTTTCACAAAAACAAAAAAAGAGATTCCTTCAGATGAAATGTCTAAAAATGCACAGTTACTTATTCGTGCAGGATATATTTACAAAGAAATGGCTGGGGTGTATCAGTTGCTACCTCTTGGATTACGTGTTGTAAATAACATTAAACAAATTGTTCGAGAAGAAATGAATGAAATTGGCACTCAAGAAATGATTACCACCAATCTCCAAAGCAAAGAATTATGGGAGAAAACTGGTCGTTGGTCTGATGATGTAGTGGATGTGTGGTTTAAGACAAATCTAAAAGCTGGTGGAGAAGTTGGTCTTGCGTGGAGTCATGAAGAGCCATTGGCAAACATGATGAAGAATTATATCTCTAGCTATAAAGATTTGCCAGTTTTTATTTATCAATTTCAAAACAAACTACGTAACGAAATTCGTGCAAAAAGCGGTATTATGCGAGGTAGAGAGTTTGTCATGAAAGATGCTTATTCTTTTTGTAGAAATGAAGAGGATCATGCTGCATATTATGAGGCGAGTAAAAAAGCATATATGAAATGTTTTCAACGAATGGGAGTGGGTGAGGATACATATGTTACCTTTGCTGACGGGGGAGATTTTACTGAATTTAGTCATGAATTTCAGACGGTGTGCGACGCGGGTGAAGACATTTGTTACATTGATAAAGAAAAGGGGATAGCCATAAATGAAGAAGTATTTAATGATAAAACATGTGCTGACCTTGGTGTAAAAAAAGACGAGATGAAAAAAATAAAAACAGCGGAGATAGGTAATATTTTCAATTTCGGACGTCAAAAAGGAGAGGATGTAGGACTGTTCTTTAATGAGCAAGATGGTGAAAAAGTGGCGGTATGGATGGGTTCGTATGGAATTGGCATAACTCGTATTATGGGTGTTATTGTTGAAAAATTTGCTGATGATAAAGGTATTGTGTGGCCACAAAGCGTTTCTCCGTATCAAGTGCATTTAATTGGACTTAATGGCGATAATTCAGAGATAAAAGACTGGACTGATGGTATTTACACTGAATTAAAACAAAGAGGGATTGAGGTTTTGTATGACGATAGAGATGTTCGTGCAGGAGAAAAGTTTGCAGATTCTGATTTACTTGGCATGCCATATCGTGTAGTTTCAAGTCTGAAAACAAAACAAGAAGGAAAGTTTGAAATTGTTGAACGCTCAACAGGAGTAGTCACCTATATATCACAAGAGGAGTTGTATAGAAAGTTTGAAAATAAGAAACAATGAAATGAAGAGATTTTTACAACATATAGATAAAATAATCTCTACCATATCAACTGATATTGGTATTGATCTTGGAACTGCAAATACTTTAGTGTACATAAAAGGGAAGGGAGTTATTTTGAATGAACCCACCATTGTTGCGATTAATAAAAAAACAGGGCAACTCATCGCTGTTGGAAATGAGGCTAAAGCAATGTTGGGGCGTGAACCAAATCATATTGAAGTTATACGACCCTTGGTCGATGGAGTGATTTCTGATTTTGAAGTAACAGAAGAAATGATTTCTTATTTGATTGGCAAGGTGAGAAGTGATATGCGTAGTATTATCGCACCAAAAGTATTAATAGGCGTACCATCTGGAATTACTAATGTAGAAATGAGAGCTGTTCGGGATGCTGCAAAAAATGCAGGAGCAAGAGATGTGTTTCTTATTGAGGAGCCGATGGCGGCAGCCATCGGCTCTAAGCTCCCAGTAGAAAAACCTATTGGGAATATGATTATCGATATCGGAGGAGGCAACACCGACATTGCTGTTATTTCACTTAATGGAATTGTTGTCTCAAAAAATCTACGTGTTGCAGGAGACCATTTAAACAGGGCGATTGTTAGATATATACGAGATCAATTTAAAGTATTAATCGGAGACAAAACAGCCGAAGATGCAAAAATTGTACTGTCTTCTATTTTTGAAAACGAAAAAGAAAACGAAATGGTTGTGCGAGGTCGTGATGTCGTAACTGGATTACCCAGAGAAGTAAGTATCACTGAAGCTGATATTCGTACTGCAATTTCAGGATCAGTAGATTCTATTGTGGAGGCAGTTCGAATAGTCCTAGAGCAGACTCCTCCAGAAGTATTGTCTGACGTGATGCAAAGAGGTATTCATGTTTCAGGAGGAGGTGCATTAATTCCTGGTATAGCACCACTCTTAAAAGATTTAATGAAAGTGCCTGTTTTTATAGTGCCAGATCCATTACGTGCAGTTGTACGAGGAACTGGTATAGTATTAGAAAATTTAGATTATTATGAAGAAATTCTCATCAATAACCAAGGTGAACTCTCGCCTCACCTCTTGGAATAAAAAACTCAGAATAAATATTTTGATTGCCGTGATGTGCATCATAATGCTTTTTTTCGTTCCTACATTACTTAATTCGGCTGCTTCTTTTGTGATTATTCCAATTGTTAAAGTATCTCATTGGGTGTCTTATTCTGGTAGTAGTCTTCCAGTATTTATACGTGACAGATTAGATCTTATGTACGAAATAGAAAACCTTCGATCTGATTTAGTGTTAGTAAATGAATACCGATTGATAAAAAATAGTATTTTAGAGGAAAATATTCAATTACGCAGACTAATGGGAGATGAGAATCAGAATCGTATATTAGCTGGCATCATAGGCAGACCTGGAATGATGCCACACGATTCTCTAATAATAGATCAAGGTATTGATGATGGTGTAGTGCCCGGCGCCCCTGTTTTTATTGGAGAGAATACAGTTATTGGTATAGTAAAACACACAACAGGAAACACTTCATTAGTGGAACTTTCTACAAGTAATAATTTTGTCACAACAGTGTATATTGTTGGACCAGATATATATGCAACTGCCGTTGGTGTAGGTGGTGGAAAAATGCGTGTTGGAGTGCCCCAAGGCATTGAGTTAAGTGTTGGAGATTTGGTATTAATGCCGTCAATAATTTCAGGTCTATATGGAGAAATTAGTGTTGTAAAATCAGATCCGACAGGTCCTGAGCAGTATGGTTACGTTTCACCACATACTTCTATTGCTAGCCTTAGGTTTGTATCAGTAGGACAGGCTCCGTTAGAACATGTCTCTTTTGAAGAAGCACAGTACATTCTTGCAAATAATAAAACCACTATTTTCACAGTACCAGTTCCAGATGAAATATTAATTGATGTGGATGATGAAGTGCCTGTAGAGTCAGAAAATTTATTGGAAATATCAAATATATATAATTCTTCAGAAACAACAACCCAATCAGAAGAGACTGTTTCAGAAATAAATCTTAACGAAGAATAATATGATGAGAATTATTTTATTACTAACACTTATGATATCTGGTGTTATGGGATTTGTGTGGTTGTTTGCTGGTTTGGTGATTTTGTATACTTTCTTGTATTTTGGTGCTGAGACAATTATTGTAGCTATGATGATTGATGCATATTTTGGGTATACAACTGGGGTATGGTTTATTTACACACTGAGTGTTTCAGTACTTCTTATAGCTTCGCAATATGTCAAACCGCATCTTTGGGTGTACAATCAATAGCAGTACATGTTTTGGAAAAAAAAGAAAAAAAAGAAAATTGATTTTGAGGAAATTTTTATAGATTCTTCAAATTTACCTTTATTTAATCAGGGGCGAATGGAGGGCAGAATGGAGCTTCCTATAACTGCATATAGCATAGGGATTGTTGCGGTTGTATTTGTGCTGATTGCACTTTGGTTTTTAACTAGAATATATACTCTTCAGGTTATACAAGGGGAGTATTTTAAAAATATTAGTGAGAACAACAGTTTTGACAGAACTGTGATTATTGCAGAGAGAGGAATTATACATGATAGAAATGGTGAGTTATTAGCATGGAATGAGCCAGATGAGCATGGTGTTCATTCTTTTCCTGTGCGAGCTTATACCGACATACTTGGATTAGGTCAAGTTATTGGATATGTTAGTTATCCAATGAAAGACAGTAGAGGGTTTTATTTTCGAACTGAATATATTGGAATAAATGGAATTGAGGCTACGTTTAATGAGATATTGAGCGGTGATAATGGGTATAAAGTTATTGAAATTGATGCTTTAGGAACTGTGATTGCAGAGCATATAGTACATGCACCAGTTTCTGGTCAAGCAGTTACACTTTCTGTTGATTTGTTTTTATCGGAAGCCATGTACAATATAATTAAAGAAGCCAGTTATGATGCAGGATTTTTAGGCGGTGCGGCTGCGATTATGGATATACATACTGGCGAAATTATTGCCATGACAAGTTATCCTTCGTATGATCCAGAGGTGATGTCAGATGGTAATGATGTTGAGCGTATAGAACAATATATCTCAGACCCTAGATTTCCATTTTTAAATAAAGTGTTTGCAGGGGTGTATGTTCCAGGTTCTGTTGTAAAACCCTTTGTCGCGTATGCAGCTTTAGCGGAAGGTGTCATTACAAAGGATACAATTATAGATAGTAATGGAGTTCTGGTAATCCCAAATCCATATCACCCTGATAAGCCCTCCCGATTTGTTGACTGGCGTACTCATGGTCAAATGACTATTCGTGAAGCTCTTGCTTATTCTTCAAATGTTTTCTTTTATATAATTGGTGGAGGATTGCCACAGATTGCAGTGCCTCAAGCAGGATTAGATTATGCAATGCCAGGATTAGGTATTTCGAAATTGAATGAGTATTTCAAACTCTTTGGTTTTGGAAGAAAAACAGGTATTGCTCTTGCAAACGAGCAGGATGGAACAGTACCATCTCCAGAATGGAAAAGAGAAGTATTTGATGAAGTATGGAGACTAGGGAATACATATCATTCTGCGATAGGGCAGTTTGGCTGGCAATCGACACCTCTTCAGATGTTGGTTGCCTATTCCGCTCTTGCCAATGGAGGTAAGTTTTTAGTGCCTCATGTGGTAAAAGGCACCGAACCTGAATACGTTCAAAAAGAATTAGACGAAGACATTTTGAAGATTATCAATGAAAGTCTGCATAAGGCAACCGTGGCAGAGAGAGGGACCGCTCTTGCGCTTGGACGTCAGGTTATATCAATTGCAGCAAAGTCAGGTACAGCAGAAACTGGAGATGGTAATCAGTATGTAAATTCATGGGCGTCAGGATTTTTTCCATATGAAAATCCTAAATATGCTTTTGTGCTCATGATGGAACAGGCACCGCGAGACAATACGCTTGGAGCAACCACTATCATGGGATATGTCATTGAATGGATGGAGGAAAATACCCCGCGATATCTTGGTATAGAAATTGGCAATTATGAAATACAAAAACAAAATACACCTGTGGAAAACTCTCAGGATTGACCTGAGTTTTTTTACGCGTATAATGGTCATAAATAAATAAAATTATGAATGATACACAAGCATTTTTAACTAAAGAAAAGTTTTCAGAATTAAAAATAGAATTAGAAAATTTAAAGACAGTTCGACGAAAGGAGGTTGCAGAATCATTGGAGTACGCAAGAAGTTTAGGAGACCTCTCTGAAAATGCAGAGTACCAAGAGGCGCGTGATATGCAAGCTGCAATTGAAGAACGTATAACACATCTGGAAAAAGTTATTAAAGAAGCAAAGATTGTTACTTCTGACAAATCTGGCGTGGTTGGATTGGGGAACGAAGTATGTATTCAGAAAAAAGGAGAAAAAGTAAATATCTGCTACACAATAGTAGGAACTGAAGAAGCTAACATTCAAGAAAAGAAACTTTCATATTTATCACCATTAGGAGAAGCTTTAATGGGAAAAGAAAAAGGAGATGAAATTGATTTTGACACTCCAGCAGGAAAACAGAAGTATAAATTACTGAAGATTTCATAAAGTTCCACAATACTTCGTCTCCCTTTATTTTCCTTGCAAAACACAAAAAACCCTATCATACGATTAATCGTATGATAGGGTTTTTTGAATATTAGAGTGCAGTGTGTCTTTTGTGTATTATCCCTTTTTTCAACTTCGTTTTACACAAAATTCCGGAAAATATACTTTTAAGATTATAATTATACAAGCAGGTCTATAAAATGAAAACCACGTCCGAAAGACGCCGTTCTGATTTTATGTTCCT
>CAZADB010000007.1:0-13683 GCA_964483835.1 uncultured Candidatus Saccharibacteria bacterium | reverse complement strand
AGAAAAATATCATACAACCTGAACAGTTCCGGTATGGAAGCAATCCGGTATTGTTGACATAAATTCTCCTGTTGGTTTTTAGTGTAGACCATCAACCCTAGTAATTAAGTTAGTCAGACTAACCTTAAACTAAAGAGTGGTCTGACTGCTCTTGAATGAGATAGGGGGAGGGTTATAGGTGACTTACTTTTTGTGCGTTTTTAATGGACTGTTCTATTTCATATTTCATGTCCTTTTTATATATTGGTATAACATTCTGTAATGTTTTTTCTGTCACCAAACTTCTTAAATTATCTGAGATCTTGATATATCCCAATTCAGAAAGTAATCTAAACAAAAATATTTGTTTATAGATTTCTGTCATTTCATAATTCTGATTCTTATTGAAGAATAATAACGCCTCTGCAGAGTCATTAAACAGACGAGTAACAGAGCCTTCCCCATGAACGTATCTTCGTAAGGATTTCACTACAAAATAAATACTTTCTCTTGCAAGACGATTATGTGCAGAAAGAAATGGATTAGATAATGCTTCTACACTGCCAATGCGCCAAATTGATCTTCCTTGAATAAGGGACACTCGAATGATTGAAAAGTCTTGTAATGCGCAACGTTGTTTAGATTTTTCCATACGGACACTTCTAGCTGTTGCCCATAACATGCCCAATTCTTCAGTAAAAAGAAGATATGCTTTGTCAGAAGTCATATTTACTTTTGATCCACAAATAATTGCTTTTGTTGTGTAAATCTGCGAACTCATTTAATTATGATGTAGTTAAGAAATGGAAAAATAGAAACGTCTTGCGTTTCTATTTTTGCATTTATGCAATTTTTTCAATATTAACAATCATTGTGTGCTTTCCTGATAATATCTCGGTGCCTGTATTGGAGGCAAAAATAATACCTGTTGCGCCGACTGTTTTTTGGATATCTGTTTGAAACTTTTTAATTATATCCTCTCCTTCTTTAGAAGTTTGTACGGTTAGGATAATATCATCATGAGCTTTGAGCGCAATTTTTTTACGCAGTTCTTGTATTGCACGAATGAAATCACGAGAGTCACCTTCGGATTGTAATTCAGGAGTTATTTCTGTGTCAATCTTGAGAATATTTTTTACAAAATATTCTTTGGCATTTACTTCGTCAAGAATCACTTGCTTGAATTCATCATCAATTTCTGGACCAGATACAGAAGCAATTGGTTGTCGTACTTTTATTTGTTCTTTTACTCGAAGTTCAAGTAAAGATGAAACTATGCTTCTTGCTAAATGCATGTTTTGCAAATTATCAGCATCGACTTCACCTGCTTTTGACCATGTTGTCAGATGCACGCTTTCTTCAGAGTCTTTATTTTTTACCACTTGAAATATCTGCTCTGCGAAAAATGGCATTACTGGAGCCATGATTTTAGACAGTTCAAATAAAACATGTCGCAATGTGCCAAGGGCTAATTTTGAATCGGAGACATCTTCTCCTTTTATCCTATCGCGACTACGTCTCAAATACCATGCTGACAAATCATCTATAAAATCAGTTATTGGCCTGGTGGCTTTATCTAGTTCGTAGTTTCTGTATCCCTGTGTGACTTGTAAAACTAATTCATTTAACCTTGATATAATCCATTTATCAAGTACTTGAGTGGAATCACTTCGTGATTCCACTTCATCATCAGAAAACATCTTATACATCGTTAATACATTATTCAGTCGTCCTATATTTTTCCTCTGTATCTCAAACACCTCTTTCTCAGAAAAAGAAAGATCTTCTCCGCGGATTATGGATGAGGAAATTAAGTAAAAACGTATAGCGTCTACTCCAACTCTGTTAGCAAACTCCATAGGATCTGGATAATTTTGGAGTGATTTGCTCATTTTTTTCCCATCTTCTGCAAGAAGTAGTCCGCTCACAATTACATTTTTATATGGTGATTTTCCAAAAATTGCCGTGCCAAGAACAATCAATGAATAGAACCAGCCTCGTGTTTGATCAAGACCTTCTGCAATAAAATTAGCAGGAAAACCCTTGTCTTGATTAGGGTCAAAATTATTAATTTCTTCTCCAAGAAAGTGTTTTTGTCCATATGGCATTGAGCCACTTTCAAACCAGCAGTCAAACACGTCTGGGACTCTTTCTAATTTTGTTCCGTTTTCGTACAGATTTATATCATCTATATACGGTCGATGGAAATCCAATTCATAATTATCATTATGAGGAATCATGGTAAATGGGAGTGTTTTCATTTCTGCATTTTTCATAAATACGTTTTTGTCAAAATATTCTTTTGATTGTTTTAGGTTAAAACCTTTTACAGCACACTCAAGGGCAAAAAGTACTCCACCGTGACTAACAATTAAGATATTTTTATCTACATATTTCTTTTCCAGGTCATACATAAAATCCCCAGTTCGTTTTTGTAAGTCACGCCGATTTTCTGAACCAGAAATTTGTTTGGTGTATTTATCTTCCCATGTTGAAAATTGTGAGTTGTAATCATCCCAATGTTTACCTTCAAAAGAGTCAGAGATATCAAGCTCACGAATTTTATCATCTTCAATTATTGTTGCCTCCGGAAACTTTTTTGCAATTATGTCTGCAGTTTGTTTTGTTCGTTCAAATCCAGAGTGGATAATTATATCTATATTTTCTGTTAATTTGTTTACCGCGTTTAGAGCTTGACCTTGACCTGTTGGAGTAAGAGGGTCTACATTGTCTTTGTTGGCGCTTATGATGTTTTTGATGTTAGACGTTGCTTCACCATGTCTTATAATTGTGTATGTATTGCCAGATTTCGGTACATATGTTTGCATTTCTAAAAGACTGCCGAATATCTTAACTTCTTTTGTGTCAGGATTACGCCAAATAGGAAGAGGTGCCCCCCAATATCTCTGTCTAGAAACAGCCCAATCACGCGCTCCTTCAAGCCATTTGCCAAAACGTGCATTTCCGACATATTTTGGAACCCAATTTATTTTTTTATTTTCTGAGACAATGTCGTCTTTAATTTTAGTAACCTCTACAAACCATGATGTAGTTGCATAGTTCAAAAGGGGGGTATCACATCTCCAGCAATGAGGATAACTATGAGTTATATTTTCTTTTTTGAATAGTCTCCCACTTGCTTTGAGAGCTTTAACTATTTCAATATCAGCATCGACATGTCTAACCCCCGCATTGTCGTCATTTTTTGGCTTTACTAATTGACCTGCAAAATCTGTTACGAAATCCATAAAATGCCCCGTATCATCAACATGGTGGGATAGTGGAATATTATGTTCTTTAGCCAGTTCCATATCGTCCGCACCGTATGCTGGAGCAATATGCACAGCTCCTGTTCCTTCTGAGCCTAGTTCTACATAATCAGCGTGTAAGATTTGCCAAGCATTTTCCTTACCATCAAATTTTCTGTTTAAGTGATAAGGAAACGGCGGTTCGTATTTTTTACCAACAAGCTCCTTCCCTTTTAACTCTTCCACTATCTGGAAGGGTACATCTCCCAGTTGTCCAATAAGCTCTTTTGCTAAAATTACAAACTCTTCTTTTTCTAGATTTTCTAATTTTACTTTTACATAATCATGTTCATTGTTTACAGCTGCTGCCATATTACCTGGCATAGTCCAAGGTGTTGTTGTCCATACTAACAGCGACGTATTAGTAACCTGCCCTTGAGTGTTGAGAATAGGCAATTTGACTGTGATTGAGATATCTTTGATGTCCTTATATCCTAGATTAACCTCAAAATTTGAAAGTGTTGTTCCGCATCTAGGACACAAATGCATTGCCTTAAATCCTTCATACACCAATCCTTTTTTATGAAGTTCTGAAAAGACCCACCATACACTCTCTGTGTAGCTGGAGTCCATTGTCTTGTAATCGTCATTCATGTCCACCCAGCGTCCCATTCGGGGGATAACCTTTCTCCAATCAGTTGCAAATTCCATAACAGTAGCTCGAGCTGATTCGTTGAAATTTTGTATTCCGTATTCTTCAATATCTTTCTTTGTAGCAAGGCCTAACTTTTTTTCAATAAGATTTTCTACTGGCAATCCATGACAATCCCAACCCCATTTACGAGGTACGTGATAACCATTCATTGTCCAAAAACGCGGTATGGCATCTTTAATCGTACCAGCAAGAATATGCCCATAATGTGGCAATCCTGTAGCAAACGGAGGTCCATCATAAAATATAAATTCACCGTTTGGCGACTCCTGTTCTAAACTTTTATTAAAAATATCGTTCTCTTTCCAAAAAGCAAGAATTGCTTCCTCACGGATAGCCACCTCACTTTTTTCTGCATCTTCACTTTCTGTATTTTTTGTATTCATATGATTTTGTATGTATATCAGACATAATAATAAACAAACATATCAGGCTTGTCGGGTGTGTAGTTGCCTACGGCAACTACACACCCTAAATACTACCACACATTACCACTCACCATTATAAAATATACAACCTTAACGTAGTCAGACTGCTCTTGACTACGTTAAATACATAAGAGAGAGGATTACATTTTGTTTGGGGCTTTGATGCCTAATAGCCATAATCCATTCTTTAATGTATGTGCAACCGCACTTGAAAGAGCTACTTTATATGGAGAAAATTCATCAGAAATATCAACAATTTTTTCTTGTGCATAAAAAGAATTATACAATCCTGAAATTTCAAGTAAATATGTAGATATTTTATGAGGGGCTCTTGCAATCATTGCCTCTTCAACTACTGCATTAAATCTATATAAAATCTTTTCAATTTCATATGGTTCTGAAGGAATGACATTGTTACTTGACACCACGCCTGCAATAGATGCTTTGTGTATTACGGAATAAATTCGCGCATGAGTGTATTGTAAATATGGACCTGAAGCCCCTTCAAATGAAAGCGCCTGTTCTTTGTCAAAGATTGTATCTTGTAATATGTTGCCTTTAAGAGTGGCGTATCTGATGGCTGCTATTGCAATATCACGCACCAGTTCTGTGTCTTTTGATAGTTCTGGAGTTGATTTATACATTCGTTTACGCACTTCTTCTGAAATATAATCGATAAACTCAATTGCGGGAATTACTTCCCCCGTTCTTGATGACATTTTGCCCGTAGACAATCGTACTGTGCCGTGACCAATATGCTCAGTTTTTTGTTCGAGTTCTGG
Organism: uncultured Candidatus Saccharibacteria bacterium; assembly: GCA_964483835.1. Classification (GTDB taxonomy): domain Bacteria; phylum Patescibacteriota; class Minisyncoccia; order Phycocordibacterales; family UBA918; genus OLB19. The sequence continues at coordinate 8,534 of CAZADB010000007.1, read as the reverse complement.
ATAAACTGAACTCATTGCTTTTTTTAACACTTTAAAATATTCTGTAATTTCATTGGATGTTGAAATAATTGACAGGTCGTATTCACCAAGCCGGTCTTCTTTCATCTTTGCAAGAGCAAGATCTTTTGCTTCATAGGTGGGTAATCCTTCTGAGTTGATAAAAACTCTAGTATGAAGTCCGTAAGAAGTCCCGTCAAAGATTATTGCACCATTGCTTTTCACAAACACTTCTGGATGGTTAAGAACTAATTCTTTTCCTTTTGCACTTGCTTGGCTTTCAAAAAAATATTCATCAAATTTTGTCCCAACAATACTATACACATGATCAAAATACTCCAGTGAAATCTTACGTCCTGTATCATACAAATGGTTTACATCCACGTCTGTTCTTTCGTATATTTTTTTGTTTAAGACTTTTATCTCTTCTTCAGAAGTTTTATTTGTTGAGTATTCAGTTGATCCTATTGCGTAGGCTTGACCTAATATCTTTGGAGTTATTTCAAAATCATCTTTATCGTCACGTAAACTTATGATATTTTGTAATCCCCATATAGATTTTGCAACATGCATACCCACATCACCTTGATAACAAAGACGTTTTATATCCGCTCCAGAAAACTCAATCAATCGAGACAGAGATTCTCCTACAGAATTTGTAAATAGATGTCCAATATGAAATTCCTTAAAAGGGTTGGGATCTGTGTACTCTATCAAGACTTTCTTATTTTTTAATAATTCATTTCTACCCCAATCATCACCAAGATTATTTATTAAAGAAATATTTTTATTAAAAAAATCACGGGTGAGGTAAAAATTAATAAACCCTGCCCCTGCCACTTCACATCTTTGAACATTCTCTATATTTTTTAGAGATAAAGATTGGACTATCTCTTGAGCTAGTTTTCGTGGGCTTTTCCTAATTTTTTTTGCAAGAACCATTGCGATATTAGATGAATAGTCTCCGTAAGCAATATCAGATGGATGCTCCACTATAAAATCAATATTATCAATATCCAATTCCTGTATAATATCTATAATTGCATTTCTGATTATATTCTCCATATTGCATTAACTATAACAAAATATTCCTGAATTTCCATTAGTGTAATCATTCAGTTCTTGTAACAAGATCTTCTGCGATATCTTGCATATTAATGGTAAATCTGTCACGACCAAGCACTTGACCACGTCCTGTTTCTACTGTACATCTCCACCTGACTGCTTTACCGTAGTTTCTGATAAATGTAAACCCTCTAAATCCTCTGTCTCTTCCTCCTACTATACTATAAGATAAACGACTGTGTTGAACCCATTGGCTTAAGTACTCATCATAATATTCCCATTTATGATATATGTCAGTTCTCAATCGTGTGGGTGCAAATACTTTTGCAAAACAAAACACCGCGTCTGCACTCCTTGAATAAAAGACTCTATCAGAATTTTTGAACGGTTGGTACCATCTGCCCTCTACATGAGTGAGTTGAAAATCTCCATTTTCAACTCTAACCACATTATGAAAAATACCTACCTCTTTTAATGACAGAGGTATCGGTGGAATAATATTTGTAAAATAAAGTAGATTAAAACTTACAAAAATAGTTCCAATTGTAAAAATAATTGCTTTTTTATGCATTGCGATAAATATCGGCACTATCAAGTGAAGCAAGCGCATAAATCCATACATCACAATTAAGGCAAGTACGCCACTTCCCACAAATATCCAAGGTCCCATAATCCCAGTAACTACTGGAATTACCAGAACTGTGTATGCAAACAGACCTATAAATAAAATAGATAAGTTATATATCAATCGTGAAGTACGGTCGGCAATAGTTTCATTTCCATAAATTGCCAAAAGTATAATGAGCATAAACGGCCACGCCTGTTCCCACGAGCCTGACCGACCGTAAAAAATCAACACACCTGAAAGTAATCCACCAAAAGCAAATTGAACAAATAGGGGTGCATATTTACGAGACAGCTCTCCAAATTTGCCTGTAATTTTTTCTGCTGCCGCTGCATAAAGTAACAGAAGGGAAGTCATTGCTAAAATAACATATGAAGCAAGAATAAAATTATCAAAAAGTTGATCGATTCTATTGAGGGTTAAATTATCAAGAAAAAATCCAAACAAAAAAGCCAACGTCATCCAATGTCGTTTTGTTCTGCTTATTATTCTGTTTGGTATTTTTATATTAAACATAATTTTTTCTTTTTTCATTATCTTAAATTGTTTCAATGTAAAATTACATAGACATTGATAAAATATAAAATTGAAAAGCAGAACTATTATACAACAAAGCTCCTAAATAGAATAAAAAAAGCTCCATAAAAAATGGACGCCAGTGGCAACCTGCTGTATGAACATAAGGCGCACACTACTGGACTGCTTTTACACTGGAACTGTTCAGGTTGTATGATATTTTTCTTCGAAAAAGTATCGACAACCACTTGCGAAAGTGTTTAGACACTTTCTAATATTTCGTTAGCAAAGACGAAGAACGGTACACAGAAGGTCATCTTTGGGTGTGATCTGATTTTGATAGTTGGAGATGGTGGTGTAATTTGATACTATTCATTACATTATGAAAAAAGGACATAGACATCCACTTACACAGATGATTTCTGAGATTAATGGTATTTTTTCAAAAATTGGATTTGTGTTTGCTGAAGGACCAGAAGCAGAGACTGAGGTATATAATTTTGAAAAACTAAATTTCCCTGAAAACCACCCAGCCAGAGACATGCAGGATACTTTTTGGTTTTGTAATGATGATGTCTCTGAGCCTACGGTATTACGCACTCATACCTCACCAGTACAGATTAGATATATGGAGGATAATCAACCACCTATTCGAGTGATTGTGCCGGGTAAGGTTTTTAGAAATGAAGCTACCGACGCCACTCATGAAGCTCAGTTTTACCAGCTTGAAGGATTGTATGTGGATAAAGCAGTTCATATGGGTCATCTAAAAGGCACTATTGAATATTTTTTCTCGAAGTTTTTTGGAGGGGATATAGAAGTTCGTTTTCGCCCCAGTTTTTTCCCTTTTGTTGAGCCGGGTGTTGAAATAGACATGATGTTAACAGGAGGTGATAGCAAGTTGGCAAATAAATGGATAGAAGTAATGGGTGCTGGTATGGTGCACCCTAAGGTGTTACAAAATTCAGGCATAGATTCAGAACAGTATTCTGGATTTGCATTTGGTGTAGGAATAGACAGACTCGCGGTAATGAAATATGGTATTAACGATATTCGTGATTTGTATACAGGCGATTTAAGGTTCGTTAATCAATTTTAATTATTAATTCATTATTATGTTAGTGGTACGAGAATGGCTTAAAGATTATATAGGGGACAGTATTCCTGATGTGGAGAATATTGAAAAACTATTAACTTTTCATGCTTTTGAAATTGAGGGAGTAGAAAAAGTCGCAGGACACGACGTGATAGATGTGGATGTGTTGCCCAACCGTGCGTCTGATTGTTTGTGTCATAGAGGTATTGCCAGAGAGCTGGCAACGCTAATGGGGCAGAGTCTAAAAGACGACCCATTACAAAAAGATATTGTACTGAAAAATACTTGTGATATTACAGTGGAGATTGAAAATAGTAACGCATGCCCACGTTTTACAGCGTCACTTATGACAGGTATAGAAGTGACAGATTCTCCACAGTGGATTCAAGATAGACTGGAAGCTATTGGACAGAGGTCAATCAATAATATTGTAGACGCAACTAATTATGTGATGTATTCCATAGGTCAGCCTCTGCATGTATACGACGCAGATAAATTTCCACAAGTTGACGGACAATGGAAGTTTTTGGTTAGGAATGCAAAAAAGGGCGAAGTGGTGAATCTTATCTCAGAAGAAGGTCAAAATGAAGACAGAAAAATTGAACTTAAAGGCACCGAGCTTCTTATTGTGGATAAATCTTCTGATATGCCAATTGGTTTAGCTGGAGTAAAGGGGGGGAGTTTTTCTGGTGTAGATAAAAATACTACAAAAATCATTATTGAAGCAGCGCATTTTGATGCAAAGCTTACTCGCAGTACAGCACGCATGCATGGGATTGTTGTAGATGCCTCAAAAAGATTTGAGAACGAATGCTCCAGAGAACTTCCTCCATATGCACAACAGGAGATTATTTCTCTTATTAAAGATATCTCAACAGGTAATTATGAAGGAACGATAGATGAGTACCCAAAAAAGAAAACTAATCCCGAAGTGGTTGTACGACCTGCGAAAGCAAATGCGCTTTTAGGTATAGAGTTATCAGACGATGAAATGAAATCAATTCTTAACCGAGCGGGGGTGTCTGTAGATAAAACAGCAGAAGGCTTGGTGTGTATCGGTCCATGGGAACGTAATGATTTGATTATCGAAGTAGATTTTATAGAAGAAATTGGTCGTGTGTATGGTTTTGATAAAATTAAATCAGTGATACCCAAAGCAATGCCAATGACAAAGATTAATCGGCGTCATTATTACAGTGAGCAGGTACGAGAGATGTTGGTAAATCTCGGATTTTCAGAAGTTATTACTTCGTCTTTTAGAAATAAAGACGAAGTAATATTACGCAATGCCTTGGCAAGTGATAAAGAATATATGCGTTCAAATTTAACAAATAACATTAAAGAAGTTCTTGATAAAAATGCTGGGTTCACTGATTTGCTTGGAATTGATGATATTCGCGTGTTTGAAATAGGAACTGTTTTTTATAAAATAAAAGGTCACGTTACCGAGCATGTGTCATTGTCGTTAGGTGTTCGTACTAAAATAAATGGTTATAATTCAAAAGACGATGAGATAGTTAAAGACGTATTTAACGTCATGGAAATAAGTCTTAAAAGTTCAATGAATTACATTCTAAAAGAAGGTGTTGCAGAGATTAATTTTACAAAGATGTTTGAGTCATTACCAGATCTATCAGAATATGAATTTGTAGAAAAAGCGGAAGAAATTACATATAAACCATTTTCATTATTCCCAACAATGACACGAGATATTTCTATGTGGGTGACAGTTGATACTGATGTTGCTGAGGTAGAGTTGATACTAAATGATGCCGCAGGTAAGTTGAGAGTACGCACTACACATATTGATAAATTTACAAAAAACGACAGAACATCACTTGCATTTCGTTTGGTGTTTCAATCAATAGACAAGACTCTGACTGATGTCCAGTTGAATGTAATAATGGACAAGGTCTATGAATCTGTGTCCAATAAAGGTTGGGAAACAAGATAGATATTATTAAGATCACAATTTTTCAATAGGTATTCATCTGGTATAATAATATTCATATGCACAGACAACTTATCTTATTTTCTATACTGATATTATATTATGCAATAGGAATATATGGTCTGTATGTATTTGATGCTGGTATTATTGTGAGCGCATTAATTTTGTTTGGTGTGCCCTCACTTATATTATCTCGTCTTACCTTAGCCCCGCCTGTAGTGCTGATTTCAATTGCATTATTAGGTGGTGGAGTTGCGGTACTATTTGAAGGAATTGCTCATATATATGGACTGTGGTACACATTTGGAATTATTGATGCGCGATTATTTGGATTAGTATCTATTGAGATGATTATTGCAATTGTAATGCAAGTTATTTTTCTTGCATTATTATATGAGATATTTTTTGATGATGGTATTTATACACAAACAAGCGCATGGAAGAGAATGAGTTTTTTCGGAGTATTCTTTGTTGGAGTTATTGGCTTGATAGGTATCCATTATTTATTATTAGATGGACTGTTTATAAATTATTCGTATTTTTGGATTATTGGTATTGTGCTGGCTTCAGCGTTAGCTGCGTTAGCAATGCATCGGAATTTAGATGTTGCATTTTTTGATAAAATAATAGATTTTACTTTGGTTTCTTCTATATTTATGGGCATGTTCCTATGGGTGTCTTCTGCAAATTCTCATCAGCTATTTTTAAATAATGAGGAATACTTGTATGTTTTTTATTTTTACGGTCAGATGGTGCCTATTGAAGAAATTATGCTTTTATTTGCGTTGCCATTTTTTATAGGGACTATGTATGAATTATATTTAGATGATGCTGCATAAATATACCGAATTTATAATTGATTTGATATTATTTTTTGCTTTTTAATTTCATGAGTGGTATTTTTATATACATGACAACATATGGAATATTATCTATTGTAGCAACACCTATTGGAAATCTTGAAGATATTACCATCAGAGCTATAAGAATTCTGAGTGAAGTTGATTATGTTTTATGTGAAGATACTCGTGTTACAGGAAAATTACTTGCACGGTATAAAATAAAAACACGTATGAAACGATATGATTCACATACAAGTAATCAAAAACATCTTAATGTAATTAATGATATTAAGACAGGAATGAACATAGCTCTTGTATCCGACGCAGGCACGCCAGGCATTAGCGATCCGGGTGTATTACTTATTTCCGCAGTGCGTCATTCGGGTGCAACAGTGGAAGTGATACCTGGAGCATCGGCAGTTATAGCTGCATTTTCTATCGCAGGTATAAAAGGCAATCAGTTTTGTTTTTTAGGATTTGCGCCAAGCAAGAAAGGACGAAAGACTTTCTTCGAAAATCTGTCGTCCTTTCAGTCACCCGTTATTTTTTTTGAATCCACACACCGCATAATGAAAACCCTAAAAACTCTTTCTTATAGTACGATTAATCGTACTATAACTCTTGGTAGAGAATTAACTAAAATGCATGAAGAAATGATAATAGGAACCGCAACAGAACTTTTACAACAATTAACAGACGAGCCAGTGAGACAAAAAGGGGAGTTTGTAGTGATTATTACAAATAATAAATAAAAATAACTATATACAAGCACAACCACTACATAGTGACACGCGTACAAAAAATAGCTATAATTATTACATGACTAAAGAATCGACAGTTTTTATTTTTGGTATTTTGGTTTTAATAGTTCCTTACATGGGAATACCTAATGATTGGGATATATATATATTTACAATCATTGGAATTATTTTAATTATAATCGGATATTTACTTCGACACAGAGAATATATACGAAGTATTGAAAAAGAAAATGGAGAACGTGATACAGACTCATTTGTAGAAAAAAGTGGGCATCTACCATTCTCTGATAAGTAAGATATTTAATTGCTTTGAGACACTGTGAATAAATAATCCCTTACACAACAAAGGTGGGTGGATATTACATCAATGTATTGACTTATCGTGTCAAAATACTTATTATAGTGCGAACTTAAATTAATTAATTTATTTAAGTCTTTCTATAATCCATTCCACAATATATTATGGGCTCGTAGCTCACCTGGTAGAGCGCCTCACTTGCACTGAGGAGGTAGCAGGTTCAAGTCCTGTCGAGTCCACAAAACAAAACCGCCGTAAGGCGGTTTTGTTTTACATGCTCGAAGTCTAGAGTGCAGATGACATCCCATCAGCTTGCTGTGGGGTGGTTCATTTGGAAAGAAGTTTTTAATATTCGGACTTGTCGGTGCCATAATTTTTCATATTTTATTTAATAGTATTGCTGTAGAGTTATTAAGTATCATTAGTTAACCAGAATATTTAAGTGTAGTGTGTATGGTATTATTTTTTACATGAAGCAAACTGTGAATTTAGATAAGTTTGAAATAAAAACCAAGGTTTTTGAGGGACCTTTAGAACTTTTATTGGACTTGGTAGAAAAACGAAAATTGCTTATAAACGATATTTCATTAGCAGAAGTAACAGACGAGTACATCAAGCGAGTGTCTGTAATGCAGAAGTTGTCACTACCAAATACTTCACAGTTTATAAATTTAGCCGCAACACTCCTGTTGATTAAGTCAAAATCATTGTTGCCAGTACTTACTCTTACTTACGAAGAAGAAGAGGATGTTGGAGATTTAGAACGTCGGCTTAAAAAATATCAAATATATCGGAATATTGCGAACGATATTGAAAACATGTTTGGAAAAACAACAACACACGAACGTCAGTATGTCGGATATAGTAAATCTATTTTTGTGACAGATAATTTCACTACACTCGATGTGCTCACGCAAGCCATAGATAGAGTACTTGAAAATCTACCGAAGAAAAAGATCGTACCTAAAGTAAAAATACGTAAGATTATATCATTGCAAGAAATGATTACTAAATTAAATACACGCATAGAATCACAAATCAAATTGACTTTACGAGATTTACTAGAGAAAAATACAGAGAGAGATTATTTAGTAATAGGATTTCTAGCGATACTTGAGTCAGTTAAACAAGAAAATATCATCGCAGTGCAAATCAATCATTTTGATGATATTGAAATAGAACATAAAAGAACGCAAATCCCCAGATACCAATAATGCACATCAATATACAATCAGAATAAAGAGGGAATGGTAGTAGATGTGACACTAAGGTAGTCAGACTAACCCATTTTTCTGATTGATGTAATTCATTGTTGAACTTAGGTTACAAAAAATGCAAAAGATGAGATACATAGGTAACACCCTAAATCCTAAGATTTAGGGT
>CAZADB010000006.1:9432-13983 GCA_964483835.1 uncultured Candidatus Saccharibacteria bacterium | reverse complement strand
TGACTACTGTATTTATTCTACATAATGAACTAGATTGCTACCTTATAACACAAAGTAAATTTGAGCATTTTTTGAACTATGTGGTCTAGAGCCTCCTAGGCCACTAAGGCATTACTGCACTAGAATACTTCACCGTATCCTTGAAAGACGGTAATAATTATATCAAAATTGTTGCGTGGTTGTTGCTGATTTCTAGTGTGCCGGATTCAATGTTGTATGACTCTTTCTCTTTGTCTGTTTTGTGTATTGTTACAACTCCTGTTTTTAGTGGGGAAATTAACGCAGAGTGGTCTGCGAGTATTTGAAGGTTGCCCATTTTGCCAGGCACAGAAACTGCTATTACATTTCCATCAAACACAGGTCCGTCGACACGTGAGATGGTCAATTTAAGTAATTTTTTTGTAGTTTGCATATCCAACTATAATATTTAATATTTATCTGATAGGTAGAATTATTCTGACTTGGTCACTTCGTCAATACTTCCTTTCATATAAAAATCCTGTTCGGATTTATCATCATGCTTACCGTCTAAAATCTCTGCAAATCCCCTCACTGTTTCTGCCAATGGCACATACTTGCCTTTGGATCCTGTAAAAATCTCTGCAACTGCAAATGGCTGTGATAGAAATTTTTGAATCTTTCGCGCACGATACACAGCCTGCTTGTCGTCTTCGGAAAGTTCTTCAATTCCTAGGATTGCAATTATGTCTTGTAGGTCTTTGTATCGTTGCAAGATAAGTTTCACTCCTTGGGCTACACGATAATGCTCTTCACCTATAATTTTTGGATCAAGTGCAGTTGAATTAGAATCCAGCGGATCAATCGCAGGATAAATACCAAGCGATGCAAGCTGTCGAGAAAGCACCACAGTAGAGTCAAGGTGTGAGAATGTGGTCGCTGGAGCAGGATCTGTAAGGTCATCGGCAGGCACATACACTGCTTGCACAGAAGTAATAGACCCTTTCTTTGTTGATGTAATTCTCTCTTGCATTTTACCCATTTCTTCTGCAAGGGTTGGTTGGTACCCTACCGCAGACGACACTCGTCCAAGTAGTGAAGACACCTCTTGACCAGCCTGAGTAAATCGAAAGACATTGTCCATAAAGAAGAGTACGTCCTTGCCTCCCTCTCCATCACGTAGAGCTTCTGCCATTGTAAGTCCAGTTAGACCAACTCGCGCTCGCGCTCCTGGAACTTCATTCATCTGCCCAAACACAAGAGCAGTCTTTGCAAGCACGCCAGACTCCTTCATCTCGTGATAGAGATCGTTACCTTCTCGCACACGCTCTCCTACTCCAGCAAACACAGAATACCCACCATGCTCTGACGCCACGTTGTGAATAAGCTCTTGAATAAGGACTGTCTTACCTACTCCAGCTCCTCCAAAAAGCCCTACTTTACCTCCCTTTATAAAAGGAGCAAGAAGATCTACGGATTTAATACCTGTTTCAAATACCTCTGTTGAGGTTGACTGATCTGTAAATACGGGTGCACTTTGGTGTATACTCCGATTTTTCGTTTCACCCAAATCTTCTCCTTTATCAAGTGTGTGTCCAAGCACATTAAAAAGTCGCCCTAGTGTTTTCTCGCCAACAGGAACAGTGATAGCATGCCCAGTATCAGTTACTTTCATACCTCGCTTGAGACCTTGAGTATCCTGCATTGCAATTGCTCGTACTCTATTAAGCCCTACGTGTTGAGATACTTCAAGTGTAAGGACTTCACCGTCTTCACGCTCTACCTCAAGAGCATTTTCAATTTCAGCAACACCATCTGTGAAGTGGACGTCTACAATTGGGCCAATAATCTGTGTGATGCTACCAATTTTTCCTGTTGTTTTCATAATAATTGTATTAATAATTTTTGACTTTTCAATAATATGTGCGTGCTTCAATTCATCAATGATTTGACTGAGTGCAGTTCGAAGCAGGGTAAAAAATGTACCAGAGGATACTTTCATTTACCTCATAGCTTCGATGCCTCCAGAAATTTCAGACACTTCTGCTGTAATTGCTGCTTGTCGCTGTTTGTTATACACAAGAGTGAGAGCTTTTACAACATCTTTTGATTTGTCTGTTGCATTTTTCATTGCCACCATACGTGCTGAATGTTCCGACGCTTTACTTTCTAATAAAGCATGGTACAGCATAATCTGAACCAATTGAGGTATAAGTATGTTTAATACTTCTTTTGGTGACGGCTCAACTTTGTACATGATTTTAACGTCTTGCTCTGACGTATCGTCACTGAATTTTCCAATTTTAGGTCTGATACCTTTCATCATAAAGTGTATTTCCGCGGGATCAATGGGTAGTATATTTCGCTTTGTTGGCTCTTGCTCAAAGGTTGATATGAAATTCTGGTAAATTACAGAAACATTTGAATACGTGCCGTCTGTAAACTTATCCATAATTATGTTAGATATTTCTTCTATGTCTTTAATGGTTACGTCGTCAGACACGTTTGTGTATTCACCAACTATGGTTTTACCCTCTCTTTTAGAAAATTCTAACGCCTTTCTACCAATAGCAACTACATCAGTTTTAATTGTGTGTTCAAATTCTTGAGTAGCCTGCTTGAGAACTGAGCTGTTTACCGAGCCAGCAAGCCCTTTGTCGCTGGTAATTATCACCATTAGTCTACGCACCTCTTCTCTTTTTTGTGCCAGAGGGTGCTTTAACCCTTCTTCTGATGAGGATAATTTTTGTAAAATACGCATCGCAGCATGCACATAGGGACGTCCTACAAATGCACGATGCTGACTCTTGCGCATCTTGACTGCCGACACAGACTCCATCGCCTTTGTAACTTTACCAGTCTTTTGTGTAGAAATTATTTTGTTTTTAACTTGTTTTAGTGCCATTGTATTATTTTAATATGTCCACGATTTAGATTTATAGATTGTTATTATAACTGCTTTAATTCTTGGTAATTGTCTGAATTTGCTTCTTTATAGTCAACAATCGCTTTATCAAGTTCTGTCATAACCATATCTGTCATATCTCGACCTGACTCTATAGTGTCTAGTATTGATTTTCGATCACGCTCAATAAACTCTAGGAAAGATACTTCTATTTTCTTAGTGTTTTCAACAGGTGCATTATCGAATATGCCTGCGTTGGCAGCATATATGGAAATAGCTTGTTTGTAGAAAGGTACGGGTTCATTCTGTGCTTGCTTGAGTAATTCTACGTATTTACGACCTGAGTCAATACGTGCTTTTGTTTCATCGTCCAGATCAGATGCAAATTGCATAAACGCCTCAAGCTCTCTAAACTGCGCAAGCTCAAGTCGGATTTTACCAGATACTTTCTTCATTGCTTTTGTCTGTGCTGAAGATCCTACTCGTGATACTGAAATACCTACATCAAGAGCTGGTCGAATACCCTTGTTGAACAGGTCGCCGTCAAGGAAAATTTGTCCGTCTGTAATTGAAATTACGTTTGTTGGAATGTATGCCGACACGTCACCTTCTTGAGTTTCGATAATTGGAAGACAGGTGATAGAACCGCCGCCGAGTTCTTTGGAGAGCTTTGCTGATCGTTCCAAAAGTCGAGAGTGGAGGTAAAAAATATCTCCAGGGTATGCCTCTCGTCCAGGAGGACGCCGTAGCAATAGGGACATTTGTCGATAGGCGTTTGCGTGCTTGCTTAGGTCGTCAAGAACAATAATAACATCTCGGCCTTGTTGCATAAAATACTCCCCCACTGCCATGCCCGCAAAAGGAGCTAGAAAAAGAAGCGGTGACGCCTCTGATGCAGAAGTTGCAATAATTGTTGTGTACTCCATCGCACCTGCTTCTTCAAGTGTTGCCATTATTGTTGCAGTTTTTGACCGCTTTTGACCAATTGCAACATAAATACAAATTGGTCGTTTGTCTGCTTTTTCGTATTTCTGGTTGATGATGGTGTCTATTGCGATGGTTGTTTTACCAGTTTGCCTGTCACCAATAATCAATTCTCTTTGACCTCGTCCAATAGGTATCATAGAATCGATTGCTTTTATACCTGTGTGAATTGGTTCATTTACCGCAGATCTGTCCATAACACCATATGCCACACGCTCAATAGGCATGTTTTTATCTGTTTTGATTTGACCTTTTCCGTCAATCATTTCTCCTAATGGAGATATAACACGCCCCACAATATCTTCACCGACGGGAATAGACAGAAGTTTATTTGTGCGTATAACTTGCATACCTTCACGAACACGAGACGCTTCACCTAAGATTACCACCTTTACAGAATCCTCTTCCAAGTTGAGTATCAGCCCATACAGTGCGTCTTCAGATGAGATGGTTTCTTCCAGCGACTTTCCATCACCTTCATCAAAAATAACCATTTCTAGCATTTGAGCTTCTATCAATCCGTCAATTTCCGCAATTCCATCTCCTACAGTTAGCACTACACCAACCTCCTGTGGTTGAGGTGCTATGTCTAGATTTTCAATCTCTTTTTTGATTCTATCAATTATTTCGGTGCTCATGATTAGTAATTAGTTATTTAGTGGTAATCTTTTAATATTTTGAAAGTAATCAAGGTTAGTCTGACT
>CAZADB010000006.1:0-9332 GCA_964483835.1 uncultured Candidatus Saccharibacteria bacterium | reverse complement strand
TAGTCTGACTGCGTTAAATTTATGATACTTCTTTGGTTATTGATGAAGTGTATATGTTTGATAATGTGGACTTATAACTCCTATCAATCATTTTGTTGTTGTGTTTTATAATAAATCCGCCGATGATATTTGGGTCGATTTTAATTACAAAATCCTTATCTGCACCTACTAAAGAAAGTGATTGATGGATTTGCGTCTCGTGCTTTACTGAATCTGTCTCTTTTGCAACCATTACCCATGGAAGAGTTTTATCTTGTTCTGTTTCCAAAATTCTAGATACTCCCCGCAAAACAGCTGGATATAAACTTAAGTGTTGTTTTTTTTGCATGGCTTTATAAAGTCCTTCAAAAACCTCCTTGGTTTTTGAACCATGTTTAATCAATTCAACTGTTGCTTGTATGTAGTTATTTTTCATTATCTTCTGTAGGTGTCATAGGATTAGCACATACTGAAGTATCAGTATGTGTATAAATTATGACCTTAGTACTTTTTCTGCTGTTAGTATGGCTATTTTTGCAATTTCAGATTCGCTGTCTTTGCGAGCTTGCTCTTTTATTTCGGCACTTTTTAATTCTGCATTTTTTATAATGTTTTCAGATTTTATTTGTGCTTCTGCAGAAATTTCTACTGCTTTTTCATCTGCAAAATTTTTCGCATTCACTCCTACCTCCTCAGCGTCTTTGTGTGCAGACGCCAATATTCCCTTTTTTTCTTCGTATGCAGAAGCTTTTGATTTTGCTGCGTCTTCGGAATCTTTTATGCCTTGTTCAATCTGCTCTTCACGATTTGCAAGCATTTTAAGAATCGGCTTATACAAAAAATATGTAAGGGCAACAGCCAACAAAGCAAAGTTAAATACCTGAGCCATAATTAACTTTCCGTCAATACCGAATGTTTCTATAATTTGTTCCATAATAAAATTTTATAAATTAATTGCAGTATGCCACATTGTGTAGACGATATGTAATGTTTGTGAACAAAATTAACATAATCAAATAAAACAAACGTGGTTCCTGAAATTTATTTAGGCAAATTTGATTACAAACGCTACTACAAGTGTGAAAATACCCAAAGCTTCCACAAAGGCGATACCAATAATCATTGATGATTGGATCTTGCCTGACGCTTCTGGATTACGTCCAATTGATTCTAGTGCTTTAGATACAAGTAATCCAATAGCAATTGCGGGGCCTAAAACACCAAAACCAGCCACAGCTGCCATAGCTAGTGCTTTAGTAGTTTCCGAATTCAATTGTGCGATTTGTAACGCGATCTCCATTTCTGCTGAGGTCATATATAATTAAGTGATTATTATTTTTAATAGTGCTACCTCATTTATTATTTTACTAAACTTGAGTGAGCAAGTATGAACCAACCAATATAGGCAGATTCATGATTACTCATTAAGTTTAATGAGGCTCTTCTGTTGCCAGCTTGATGAAAAACAACGTTAATATAGCAAATATAGCTGCCTGAATAAAGCCTACAAAAATTTCGTAGGCATATATCGGAACCGGTAAAAAGTATGGAGCCAAGAACATCACCACAACTAAAAGCGTCTTGCCTGCAAAAATGTTTCCAAAAAGTCGAAATGAAAATGATACTAAACGCGCTATCTCACTAAAGAATTCTATTATCCCGATCACAAAACCAAGAGGAGATGATAGGTTTAAAAATTTTCCTCCATATTTCCATGCGCCCATAGCTAAAATACCTGACAATTGTATAGTTATTACAGAAACAATAGCAAAACCTATAGTTATATTTAAATCAGTAGCAGATGGATATAAAAATGGTATCAAAGAATTATTTTCGTCAAAAAAACCAATGGAAGCAACTCCTGGCAATAGTCCTACCCAGTTAATTGATACGATAAATATAAAAATCGTCATAATGATTGGGAAATATCTATCTGCCTTTTTCTTATCTTCTAGAACATCTAGTACATATGCATATGCGCCACCTACAATTATCTCAAAGAGACTTTGTATTTTAGTAGGAACTGCTTTCATCTTCTTTCCAATATAATATGCCAGCGTTATTAATATCATCATAGTCAGCCACGCAGATAGCATAGAAGCAGTGATGTTCAACCCTAAAAACGTACCTACTATTTTTGGTGCTAAGCTAATATCAAGACCTCCATTCCCTGACGCAAGTGCTACACCAGTCCAAAGTAAAAAATAACTTATGAGCATAACCACAACGAAAAAGAATACTGTCACTAATTTATGTGACGATATATCTCTTTTGTTTATGTTTCTATTTTGCATAAAAATAAACACATTAAAAGCAAAGTGTGACATATTCAATTTAAGAAATCCTAAGATTCAAGACAATTGAAGGTATAAACCTATCCTCTTTGGTTTAAAACTCTGAATTGTCTAAAATCAATCCTCATAAAAAATCAAACTACCATTTTGCAATTTCTATCCTAACACAGATTATATAAAAAAAGCAAATAAACTATAATCATAATTGATTTGCCATGTATCTTTCTAGAATTAATCTTGCATATGCAGCCACTTGCTCAAAATAAGCTGATGATGATGTTCCGTATCTTGCTAATAATCCATCATCTGACTGCTCTGCAAACTGAGTCACTTCATGGAATATGTCGTATCCCGCATTTCCATCATATATATTATAAAGTTCCCAAAGTCTGTCTGATGCAACAAATTGATTAACCGCATCAGCCATTCGTGCCGATCCAGTCTGATATGAATTAATCATAATAGGAGTCCAAAACATTTTTTGAAAATCTTCTTCTGATCCAAATAACCATCGTATTTTCTCAGTTGTAGAAACATCTATATGTTTATGAAGTTCATTCAATATATTTTCGAAGTGTTTTTCTACCATATCAACCTGAATAGTAAAAGGTATAGGCTTTAGCTCATAGGGTCTGTCGTTTTTATATATTACAAATTCTTCATAACCAAGTCCTGCTACTGTTTCTGGCATAAATTGAAATATCCCACTAGCATTTACTGGACTTGTGACATCATCATTGAATCTAGATTCTACTGCCGCAATTCCTGGGGTAAAAAAAACGAGTCTGTCTCTTATTGTCTCTGGTATACTATCGTTAAAATTTAAGTTTTGTTGCAGATATTCAATACGAGACAATCCTCCCCCTTTAATCACATCCTTATCTGCAAAATGATATACAATATCAATAATAGAATTAATGTCCTCTATGGACATAGATTCTTCTCCGTTAGTTAAAGCATTCTGTAACTCTACCCAATTGTATCTAGATCCAGCAATTTCAGGCAGATCTGGATGCTCTAGATTCGCGTATTCTCTTGCTGCTTCCCTCCATGCTAATGAATACCCTTCTGTTACACCTGATCCACCTTCAACAAATCCTTTTCCAGGGTTAATGCCATCAATCATTTGAACACCGACAGTAGCAATAGGTCTACCTTCTTTGTCCAAAAATAAAACTCCGTCAGGCATTGTAATAAATGTTCTTTCTCTAGCAATATCAATTTCCATTCTTTCAGATCCTGTACTGATATTTTCACCTGTTTCTGCCTGAGTCTCGGCAGACTGCATCAAAACAGGAATAGCAAAAGACGCTGCTTTTGCAGTTTTCTTTAAAAAATTATACGACCCTTCAAATTTCATATAACAATAACTATATATCTATTTCACCCATCATGCAAAAAATAATGTAGTCACACTACGTTAAAAATTTGTTTCAAATTGCAATTTCGACTATAATGTATTTACTAGTTAACTATAATTTTTATGACCACACCTGAAAACATAAAAAAAACTGAATTAAATACTGATCATGTACCAAGATCTAAATTAAATGATCAGGAAAATAAAAAACAGCTTCATCCAATTCTTGAAATAATACAATTCGCACTTATTGCATTAATTATAGTTATTCCAATAAGAATGTTTGTTGCACAACCATTTATAGTAAATGGAGAATCCATGGATAACACTTTTCATAGTGGCGAATATCTAATTGTTGATCAAATATCTTACAGGTTTAATAACCCCGCTTCTGGAGATGTTATTATCTTCAGATACCCAAATAATTTATCAATGTTCTTTATCAAAAGAATTATTGCAGTTCCAGGAGACACAATATCCATCAACGGCAATGTGGTGACGATAACTAATGACTCATATCCTGCAGGGAAAATTCTATACGAAGAATACATCACAGATACGACATTTGACACATTCATCACTAAAGAACTAGGCGAGTATGAATTTTTTGTGATGGGTGACAACAGAGACCGCAGCTCAGACTCGAGGACTTGGGGCGTATTGCATCGTGAACATATCATAGGAAAAGCGTTTCTGCGGCTATTTCCTTTTGACAGAATTGGCATTATGCCTGGAATGCAGACACTTTCCGCGTCAAGTACAAACATTACCAACTAACACACGTCAGCATGGAAATTACATCAAAAGATTTTTTAAAACGAGGAACTAGTATCGCGGAACATTTCGGATTTTGTAACGTAAAAATATTAAAAAAACATCAAAATGCAAAACGTTGCAAGAAAAAACTCGCTCACACAGCATCTGCATCTGATAGAAAAAATGATGCCTTACACGGGCTTCTTACAATAGGAATGAATACCTTTTGTGAATCTAAACTCCATGAAATAGAAGAGCCGGTGTTATTTTATACAGTAGAGCAAATCCCACGTATTGGAGATACGGTCCTATCATTACAGGTATACAATGTTGAAAAAAGTATCGCAGAAGCGATATTGATCCATACCACTAAAGCACTTGCATCTGATTTAGGATATACAAATCAGACTGTTAGAATAAACTCACTTGGTGACCGTGATTCATACATGAGGTATGTTCGTGAGTTGACAAATTACCTAAAGAAACGCATCGAAGATATGCCCGATACTACTCGAGAATTAATGAAGGATCATACGCTAACTGCCTTGGCACATTTAATTGAAATAGATCATGATCTTGCACACAAATCTCCTAACCCACTGGAATATCTGACAGATAAAAGCCGTAAACATTTCAGAGAAATTATAGAATATTTAGATCTATCAGAGTCTCAGTATGAAATAGATCCAACTCTAATTGGGCATCACGAATGTTACTCAGACGCATTATTTGGTGTTGATCTACTCAATGAAGACGGTTGTTTAATTGACGCTCCTCAAATAACAATCCGAGGCGGGCGTTATGATGAATTCGTCTATAGAAATACACAACGACACATATCAGCTGTTGGAGCGGTAGTTATTTTAAATAAAAAGAAAGCTCCATCACGCATTCCTGCTACAAAGCTTAAAGTTCCTACTGTTTCTGTAGTGCAATTAGGGTTTGGTCCAAAAATTAAAAGTCTAATTCTTATCGATAAGTTACGAAAATCAGGGATCAACGTGGATCAAAATCTTGCAAGTAATTCATTATCCGAGCAATTACGACAATCAGAATCAAAAAATGTATATTATGCAATTATCACTGGTCAAAAAGAATACATGGAAAACATAGTTATTTTACGAAACATGCGCACACGTACCCAAGAGCAAATTTCTATAGACTCATTAATTAAAAAACTAAAACGTTCTAAACATGTATCATCTATATAATCCACAATAAATAGAGCAGTCTGACTGCTCTTGGGTTTTTTGCGATGGTGGGTCGTTTATTGTTTATAAAAATACATACTTTCTTTTGATTTTGATGCTTAAAAATTGTCCAATTGCAGTTAGTATCCCTGCAAAAATAAATACCGCAGCGAAACTGCCTGTTGTGTCAAATATCCATGATCCTATCAGAGGAGACAAAGCACCTACACCAAAAGCAGTAAAAACTAACCCATAATTTACCCCCATATGTTTTACTCCAAAACACATAGAAGTAAGTGTCGGAAAAAGAGCCAGAGTAACCGCAAATCCCCATCCCAAGAGTGCTGATGCGATATATAAAGTAAATGAAGTAACAGCAAATAACGGGAACAACAAAAAGGTTATTGCCTGTATCACATAGGTTACAATCATTACCCACATCACACCATATCTATCACTTAGAAATCCTGCCAACGGTCTCCCGAACCCATTAAAACCAGCAAAGATTGAGATTGCAATAGCAGCCTCTATTGGTGTTAACCCAAGTACTTTTTCTCCATATGATGGAATAAGACCAATAGCCAGTAATCCTCCTGCTATTACTAACACGAAAGTAAGCCATATCTCTCGAAATAATGGAGTTTTACACACTTGAGTAGGAGTCATTTCTTCTCTAGCTAATGAATTCTTTACGACTGTTTTATTTGCATTTTTCCACCCCATCGGCGTCCACCCCTCTTTAGGATTTCTAATAAGCCATGCCGCAATAAGACAAATTACCAAAGACACAACAGCAAGGACAAGAAATGTTCCATCAATTCCGTGGTTTGGAATCAGATAGTTAGCTTTCAGTGGAGCAATAACAACAGCCGCGAGCCCAAATCCCATCACGGCTAAAGAAATTGCCATTCCAGGTCTATCTGGGAACCATTTTCGAGCAGGAGGAGCTACACATGCATATGTCATTGCGCATGCTACACCTCCAATTAAACTATATGTCATAACCAGCCATATAGGATGTGGAAAATACCCGATAAATGAAGCCAGCCCATACGCGATAAAATACAAGATGGCTCCTATAAATATAACCTTTTTTGGACCTATCTTATCTTGCATCATTCCAGCAGGCACCATGACTAATGCAAAAACTATCATGAAAATAGTCATCGGAAGTGCCGCTTCTGCTGATGACCATCCGTATTCATTTGTCATTGGGATAATAAAAACACCCCACGCATACGACATTCCTCCAATTAATGCCAGCAAAAAACCCGCAAAAGGAATACTCCACCTTGTTAAGAAAGGACCGCGCCTAGGTTCGCTTTTTGTTAAAAATTTCACGATTTATAAATTGACTGAGACTTGGTATTGGTTGTATAAATTAGCTAGTACAGTGGTGAGACAAAATTATGAATCAAATATCCTATAAATAACACCAAAATGAAATAATATGTAGTCCATCCTTTTGCAAGAGGTAAATATCTAGCGATAACGCTAAAATTACCCCTATACCACTGCCTAAAACCACACCATGAGACTATGTTTGCTCCGATGCTGTCAAGTAGTAATATGTAAAATAAGATAGTTAAGATAAGTGTTGTATCCATATAATTTTTAATTAAAATATTGTAATTACGATATAAATAACCTTTCTTTATAAGGTGTTAATTATTATACCATCTTTAATTATGACTGATTTGGAGTCATTAGTATTATGAACCCTGAATAACGAAACTCTACTTTCCGTGTAAGGAAGCAATCGAGCAGTTTTGTTATTCAGAGTTATGAAGACATAATCAATTGGCAAAAAAATGCAAAATACAGTAATATGTAATACATATGGAGCACAATCAGGAAAAATTAACAGAATTTAGAATGAATCACAAAACGCAGTATCTGCTATCTGCATACAGGAATGAATTACAGAAATTAAAAGAAGTACATGATTTGGCTGACAATAATCCAGAGATGGCAGATCTTGCTACAGAAGAAATTAATATACTGGAAACACAGTTACAGAAACAATTCGATGAAATGAACAAAATTATAGAATCTTCAAAAGAAGAAGAATCTAAACCTTTTGGAGTGGTGCTTGAAGTGCGTGCAGGAGCGGGTGGAGATGAAGCTTCGCTGTTTGCTCAAGAGCTTGCCAACATGTATTTGTCTTACGCACAGAATAAAGGGTGGCAAACTACTACTGAACATAAATCAGTTGCAACAATGGGAGGGTACAAAGAAGCTGTATTTGAGATACTTTCTACTTCAGTATACGATGCGTTTAAATTTGAAACAGGTGTACATAGGGTGCAACGTATCCCAGAAACAGAAAAACAAGGACGAATTCATACCTCTACTGCATCTGTCGCAATATTACCAATGCGAAAAAAACCAAAAATCAACATTGACCCGAATGATATTGATATGGAATTTTCACGAGCAGGTGGTGCTGGTGGACAAAACGTAAACAAAGTAGAAACTGCCGTTCGCTTGGTGCATCGACCAACAGGAGTAGATGTTCGATGTGACTCAGACCGTTCGCAATTAAAAAACAGGGAGAAAGCAATGACAATGTTAATCGCCAAACTAGAGTCTGCACACGAAGAAGAAGAGGTAAAAAAACATTCAGCAGTTCGCAGTTCTCAAATAGGCACAGGCGATCGTTCTGAAAAAATACGCACATACAACTTCCCTCAAAACAGAATTACAGACCACCGAATTAAAAAATCATGGCATACTATTGAAGCAACTTTAGATGGTGACCTGCAACCAATTATCGATTCACTACAAAAAGCACAATCTGAGTTATAAATCAAAATTACATAATATGTGTCATAAATTTCAAAAAAACAAACAAGGGTCAAATTCACGCTCATCTGGCAAGATTAATTATGGGTTTACTCTTATAGAGCTGTTGGTGGTCATCGCAATTATTGGAATATTGGCTTCTGTTGTGCTTGCGAGTCTAAATGAGGCTAGAGAAAACGCAAGAGATGCAGTAAGAAAAGCAGATTTAGATCAAATACGTATAGCGATGAATTTATACTACAATAATCATGGGAATTTTATAGAAGGTGGCAGTGGATGTGGTTGGCGTGGCAATGGTCAGGGTTGGTTTAATTTTGTTGATGGAATCCCCTCTTCTTATCCAAAATCAATCGTGCAATGTCTGATTGATGACGGAGCTTTGTCTGCCGAGATAATAGATCCTACAGGAGGCAGAACATCTAATCCCACTAATGGCTACACATATATGAAATACCATTGTAGTTTAGGAACTTTCATATATGCAAAATTAGAAAACGAACCTCAAAGCTCCACTGCCACAAATGGCACGTGTTGTGCAACATGCGATAGTTCTTTTGGAATGAATTATTATATAAAAATTTGACAATTGATTGATATATGTCATCATAAATATGCTTGCACAGATTGGTTACGCTTGGGGTTATTTTCAAGTGAGGAAAGTCCGGACATATACTCTAAATTTTTAGAGTTAAAATGGTAGCGGGTAACTTCCGTCGTCTGGTGCAACATTTTGAATGTTTTCTATATTCATATAAATAGTACTAGATCGAGGTGCGAACAGAGACGTCTATTAAAGAGATTTAACAGACACCCATCACCACTTTTAGATATGTATTAAATACCTATCTAAAAGTGGTGATGGGTGAGCCTGTAAAGTAATTTTCAGGTTGAAACGGCAAAATCCTTACCCATATGCAAGACCGTAACCAGCACCACTTTTAGATATGT
>CAZADB010000005.1:0-14557 GCA_964483835.1 uncultured Candidatus Saccharibacteria bacterium | reverse complement strand
GTAGAATTAAAAAATGACTACTGCTAAAGACATAATCAATCAAATGCATCAACCTACTGACGTTAATAGACGTTTGATTGAAAAAGCATATAACTACACTATAAAAGCTCACAAGGGACAAAAACGTAAGTCCGGAGAAGACTATGCGACCCACTTAATCTGGACAGGATTTTATCTTGCAGAAATGGGCATGGGTGCAAATACCATTGTTGCTGGGTTATTACATGACACAATTGAAGATACGGAAGTCACTTCAGATAATATAAGAAATGAATTTGGTGAAGAAATACTATTTCTAGTTGAAGGGGTGACAAAATTAAGTTCCGTACGATACTATGGTACCGATAGACACAACGAGAGTTTGCGTAAATTATTTGTTGCAACAAGTCAGGATATACGTGTACTTATTGTGAAGCTTGTAGACAGACTTCATAATATGCAAACACTAGAGTTTGTATCAAAAGGTAAACGGCTACGAATTGCGACAGAAACATTAGAAATTTACGTATCTGTTGCCCATCGTCTTGGAATGGGTCTTATTCGAAAACAGCTTGAAGACTACGCTTTCGCGTACGTGTATCCAAAAGAATACAAAAAAGTATGCACAATACTAAATCGCCGCGTGGAAAACTCAAGAAAAATACTAGAAAAAGAAAGACGCATACTGCAAAAAAAATTAGCAGATGCAGGTTTAGTCAAATTCAATACATCATATCGCGTAAAAGGACTATACAGTCTATATCATAAACTACAGCGTAAAGACTGGGATATAGATAATGTATACGACTTAATGGCAATACGTATTGTAGTAAACAATGTAGAAGACTGTTACCGAGCAATGGGTATAGTGCATAGTGCCTGGCAACCAATGCCAAAACGAATTAAGGATTATATAAATCTACCAAAACCAAATGGCTATAAATCTATTCACACAACAGTCTTCACACAAAATGGCACAATCTTAGAAATACAAATACGAACACGAGAAATGCATAATGAAGCTGAGTACGGAGTCGCAGCACATATGATATACAAAAACACTACCAACACTCAGAATTCAAGCTCATGGTTTGCAAATCTAGTGCCGTCATTATTTAAACCTTTTTCTTGGCGTGGCAACCAACAGTCTGCAAACATTTCTTCAAAAAAAGACATTCCTCCACAACAAAAAATACCAAACTGGATACATCAAATCGGTGAAATGTATTCGCAAGATGAAGTAACAGGAAAAGAATTTATTGATGATATGAGAACTGACTTTTTTAGCAACAGGATATTTGTGTTCACTCCGAAAGGAGATGTTATTGATCTGCCTGTAGGTGCGACTCCTATTGATTTTGCGTATGCAATTCATTCGGAGATAGGAAACCATATTGCTGGAGTGAAAGTCAACAAAAAAATGGTGCAGCTAGATACTATTTTAAGAAATGGTAACATTGTAGAAATTGAAACTAAAAAAAATGCTAAACCATCTCAAAAATGGCTTCAGATTGCAAGAACATCAGTGGCAAAAAGACGAATTAAAATAACCTTAGAAGAAAATAAAAAATAACTGGACAGTTTTGGTATGGAAGCAATCTAGAAATTGCTACCGTTGATTCTTCATTCGTCGTCTTTATACACAATTATAAAATCTATGAGCTGACCACTAACGATGTTAGAATAATATGTATATTTAATAATAATTACTACTGTTTATCTCCATATGCCAAAAAGAAAAAAGAAATCTATCAAAGCTGACAAGGAAGCACTGTTTTCCGACTTGTCTTCCCAGACCAAGCAAGCCATTGGAGCAATTGGATGTGTTGTGCTAGGTGCATTTTTCACACTCTCTCTGTTTGATTTTGCGGGAATGATTGGTGCGTGGACGAACACAGCTCTTGAGTTCCTTTTTGGTGGAGGAGCGTATCTTGCTCCATTTATATGCATGTTTTATGTTTACGCGTTACTTAATCCAAAAGAAAATGAGCGTGTGCGTGCATCAAAAATATTTGGTATTGCGATACTGTTTATAACGTCACTGGCATTTTTATCATTATACAGTGATGGTGCGGGAGGTACTGTTGGATGGTTGCTAGAAGATTCTTTGTCATATCTTGTGGGCGGTATTGCGACAGGAATTGCTCTTACTGGGATTATGCTTGGTGCAGTATTTCTCACATTTAATACAGGTATTTATATGCCATCCTTCTTAAAAAAGAAAGAGACGGAAAAACTATCCGATGATATTGAGCAACTTGAGATCCCTGAAGACACACAAATAGAAGATACTGAAGAAGTAGATTCAGAAAATAAAAGAAAAGAAAGACCTGTAAAGAAAACAAAAAAAATCGCAGAAAAATTAGGAATAATAAATGATGATTTCTCAGTTTCAAATTTTGTAGGCACATATGCTCCTCCTCCTTTAACGCTACTTAATAAAGAAGGTAGAGGTAGAGGTAGAGCGAAAGTAGGTGATGTAAAAGCAAATGCAAATATCATCAAACGAAAACTAAAAACATTCAAAATTGATGTAGAGATGGACGAAGTTACTATAGGTCCCACTGTTACCAGATACGCTATAAAACCTGCCGAGGGTGTTCGTGTTGCAAAAATTGCAGGGTTGCAAAATGATCTTGAGTTAGCTCTGTCAGCATTTCCAATTCGTATCGAGGCACCAATTCCTGGAAAAGCGCTTGTTGGTATTGAAGTACCAAATATCACAAAAGCAACAGTGGGACTTGCCTCTCTTCTTCAATCTCCCGAATACACCGACTCGCCCAATCCTCTGATTGTCGCACTGGGTCGTGACATTACTGGGAAAGCACATTTTGCCAACATCTCTAAAATGCCCCATATATTAATTGCTGGTACAACAGGATCTGGTAAATCAGTAACAATCCATACTATGGTCACGTCTCTTCTGTTTAGAAATTCACCAGAGCAATTACGATTTATCATGGTTGATCCAAAACGTGTAGAATTAACCTTGTACAATGACATACCTCATTTATTAACCCCTGTTGTCACCGATGCTAAAAAAGCAATCCTCGCTCTAAAATGGGCGATAAAAGAAATGGAGAGGCGGTATGATATTCTTCAGTCTGAAAAAGTGCGTGATATTGGCTCTTACCATAAGAATATTTACATGCCTGCAAAAGTAAAGTTTGAAAAAAACGGACTACCTGAAGAAGAGGACGAACTTCCAGAACCACTACCCTTTATCGTAATTGTAATGGATGAATTGGCTGACTTGATGCAGGCGTATCCACGGGAACTTGAAGCAACGATTGTGCGACTTGCACAAATGAGTCGTGCGGTCGGTATACATTTAATTCTCGCTACCCAACGACCATCTGTAAATGTTATTACAGGAACAATTAAAGCAAATATACCAGTGAGACTTGCTCTTCAGGTTGCATCTCAAATTGACTCCCGCACAATACTTGACCAGCCTGGCGCTGAAAAACTTCTAGGGCAAGGAGATGCTCTATTTCTTTCAGGCGAATTGTCAAAGCCAATTCGTTTGCAGTCTGCATATATTGATGAAGATGAGCTAAAGCAAGTTGTAGAATATCTTAAAAATCAATCCAATGTGCAGGAATTGGATTCTATCAATCTCGACGGCAAAGATGACGAAAGTAATCCTGATGCATTCTTCCAATCAGTAGTAGACGATGACAATGATGACGATTTGTATAACGATGCAAAGCAAGCAGTGATTGACGCTGGAAAAGCCTCGACCTCATATCTGCAACGAAAACTTCGGATTGGATATTCGCGCGCTGCACGTCTAATTGACATGCTTGAAGAAAATGGAGTTATTGGACCTTTAGACGGATCACGTTCTAGAAAAATTCTTGCCGATGAAAATCTTTCATCTCATGATAAGGAAGAGAAGGAAGAAGATAGATTGCTGTAGTGTGTATATTATGTTGTGATGGCATGCGACTTATATCAACTCTAACAAAAACAAGATAGAAATTGCATAATAAACGAAAAATGCTTACGCTTATAAACAACAAAATGACATTCCGTACTACGTTGTACTACATAGGCATGATTTTGATAATCTGTTTATTGGTTGGATATACTATATTCCAAGCACGCTTTATAATTATTGGACCTGTTATTGTAATGTATAATATCCCAGAGGTAGTACAAACACAAAGACTAATTATATTAGAAGGTAACGCGCAAAATATAATAAAGATAACACTCAACGGAAGACAAATTTATACTGATAAAAATGGGTATTTCAAGGAGAAACTTATACTAGAAAACGGATATACTATATCCACACTACAAGTACACGACAGGTTCGGACGAACTAGTTCATACACACATCATTTTGTATATCAACCAATATTAATGGAATAAAAATCACTATGCCAGTAAAAAAAATAACTAAAACTACGGACAATAAAGAAGCACAACAGAGTGCCACAAAAGTGAAAGCAACCGACAAGAAAGATACGAAAGAAACAACTCTAAATGACATAAGTGAAACATTACGTAGTCTTAAGACTAAATTCGGTGATGAAGTTATCATGACTCTTGACGAAACAAAGCACGTTGATATTGATTCTATTTCTACAGGATCTATTGGTTTGGATGATGCACTAGGAATTGGAGGACTTCCTCGAGGACGAATTGTCGAGATCTATGGACCTGAATCTTCTGGAAAAACAACCCTTGCTTTACATGTTGTTGCGGAGGCGCAGAAAAATAATGGCATTTGTGCTTTTATTGATGCTGAGCATGCTATGGATCCTGTTTATTCAAAAAATATAGGCGTCAAATTAGAAGAACTCCTTATTTCCCAGCCCGACAATGGGGAGCAGGCGCTTGAGATTGTAGAATCACTGGTGCGAAGTAGCAAAATCGACGTAATTGTCATTGATTCTGTAGCAGCTCTTACACCACGTGATGAAATTGAAGGAGAGATGGGAGCTCATCATGTGGGAAAACAAGCTCGCTTAATGAGTCAAGCATTACGAAAATTAACAGCTATTGTAGCCAAGAGTAAAACAACCGTTATTTTTATAAATCAAATTCGTATGCAAATTGGTGTTATGTTTGGTAATCCTGAAACAACACCTGGAGGCAAAGCATTAAAATTTTACACTTCTGTACGACTAGATATTCGTCGTATTGCACAGATTAAAAAAGGAGATGAAGTAGTTGGCGGTCGACACCGAGTGAAAGTAGTAAAAAACAAAATTGCTGCACCCTTTCGAACTACAGAATTTGATCTAATATACGGAGAAGGAATTAGTCGTGAAGGCGAGCTTCTAGCTCTTGGAGAAAAATATAACATGGTATCCAAAGCAGGAGCTTCGTATTCATACACTCCACCAGGAGGTGATGAGTCCACTGTTATAAAACTTGGACGAGGATACGACGCAGCACGTAAGTACCTAAAAGCTGATAAAAAGTTAACAAATGAATTATTGCGAAATATACGTAAAGCAATGAAGGAAACCCAGAAGTAACTAGAGCAGTCAGACTTCTCTTGAGATTATAAAGTGTAAAAAACGCACCTTCTGTTTTATTCTACTCTGACACATAAGGCACTAAAGCCATGAATCTCGCTCGTTTAATTGCTCTTGCAAAATTACGTTGAGCTTTTGCAGTCATTCCTGTACGTTTTCTGTTATACATTCTTGAGTGTGGATTAATATATGTTTTTAATCGTGTGATGTCCTTGTAATCAATCTGATTTGGATTTGGCGATTGTTTTTGCTTTATTTCTTCTGACATAATTTGTTTGTTTAATAAATATATTTCAATACTAACTCTGTATTTAATTTCTGCGTTAGTAAGACTATATTCTCTGAAAATGTAATATAATGATTGTGTGAGTCTCTACTGATAAAAGTGTAATCATGTATTAAACACGAATATCTCTGATCTTTATCTTAAAAAGGAATATCTTCTGGATTTATGTCCTCTTCAGGGTAATCAGGAACTGATGACTTTGTTGGATTGTCGTCTTTTGTAGATGTCTTTTCAGCTGACGATTCTGTGTCTGCGACGCCACCTCCTGAAGACGTACCAAATTGGAAATTATCAGCAACAATTTCTGTTCGATACTGCTTTACACCATCTTTCTCCCAAGATCGAGTTTGCATGCGTCCTTCAATATAAATTGCACGTCCTTTTTTCAAATACTGTCCTATAATTTCTGCCAGACGAGCAAAAGCAACAACGTTATGATACTCGACTTGATCTTGTTTGTTTCCTTCTTTATCTTTGTAGGTTCGATTTGTTGCTATGGAAAATGAGCATACTTGCGTTCCGCTTGGTAGAACCTTTAACTCTGGATCTCTTGTCAAATTACCGTAAACCATTGCTTTATTTAAGTACATAGAATTTTAATTAGCTTATTATGATTTTAACATCTCTTCTTCAGATGTGACTGGTGACTCTAATGCTTCTTCAGATACAACTTCGGAAGCTTCTTTTTTAAGAACGGTTACTGTATCTGCATCAGATTCAGATTCAGATTCAGATTCAGATTTTATATTATCTTTTTTGATTGATTTTTTAGGATATATTTCAACATCTTTTGTTTCTGACTTGGCTAATGCTTCGTGAAAACGAAACTCATTTACTTCCTCAGTTTTGGTCAGCTTCAAAAGCATGTGTCGCAACAGGCTGTCGTTGTCATCCATTCCTTTACTAATGAGATTAATTACTTCAGCCTCTGATCTGAATCGTACCCACCCAAAATATGCGCTACTAAACTTTCTATTTTTACCATCTATACGCTTAATAATTTCGTAAGCAAGCTCGAATCGTGCAGGAGATTCTTCGTTGGTAATTTCTCCTGTATTTGTAGTAATAAGTGATTTGATTGTATCAAATACTTTTGACACTCCCCCTTCAGCAACCGTTGGAAGTATATGAAAGGCAAGCTCGTAATTATTACGTTCTGCTGCCTCGATTGCTGGCATTGTTTCTTCTGACATTATTATTTCAGAATTATCTAATAACAGGTCAAAAATACCACAAACATGGAGTGTAAGCAATACAATAGATATTATGATAATAAATGATACAATAACTTTTCATGACAACAAAAAATACCAACATTTTTATTATTGTATTATTAATCACACTGCTTTCGCTGTCTGTATATTTTGCTTATAAAAAAATTACTCTAGAAAAAGACCTGAATCTTCTTTCTGAAGAAAACAATTATATTTCCCAAGCATTATCAAACTCTAAAAATCAAATACGCTTACTTCAAAATGACATTATCTTATCCGAAGAAGCTTATGATAGTCTCAGGAGAGATTACCGTAAGGAAAGAAAGCAAAATGCTTTCTTTCAAAAACAAATTCATGAACTTGCTGATACTGTTTTTTACATGGATAAGCTAGCTGATATAGATGAAGAATTATTAAAAAAATATTCTAGAGTATTCTTTTTAAGTGAAAATTATATTCCTGCAACATTAAAAAAAATTAAAGAAGATTATGTAGTTGCTAAACAACATCCTCAGTTTTTTCATGGTGACGCATTAACATTTCTAGAAAGAATGATAAGACATGCCAGGCGAGCAGATATTGAACTAAAAGTATTGTCAGCATATCGCTCGTTTGATGAACAGAAACAAATTAAGAATACATTTTTACAAATATATGGAGAAGGAGCAAATGAATTTTCAGCAGATCAGGGATTTTCAGAACACCAACTTGGAACAAGCGTGGATTTTACAGATCCTGAAACAGTAGGCTTATATCAATCTTTTGAGAACACAAAATCTTTTGCGTGGTTAGAAAAAAATGCACATAAATATGGATTTATACTTTCGTATCCAAAGGGTAATGAATTCTATATTTTTGAACCATGGCATTGGAGGTTTGTGGGACGATATTTATCTGACCATCTCCATGATGAAGAGTTGCGTTTTTATGAAATGTCACAACGAGAAATTGATAAATTCTTAATCAAAATATTTGATTAAGACTGCGTAGTTGGCACCTACGGCGTCAACCGTGTAGTGTTACTATTGATCAATTTTATACAGCCTCTCTGAATTTTTCAACATAATTACTCTTACCTCTTCTGCATCAAGTTTTTTAATTTCTGCAATTTTTTTGTATACATCTTTTACCATCCATGGTGCACATCGTTTTCCTCTGTGTGGTACGGGAGCAATATACGGGCAGTCTGTTTCTCCGTGAATAAATTCTAATGGCGAATTCCTTACAACCTCGTCATAGTTGTCAGTAAAAGTAATCACTCCAGTGAATGAAATAGTGCAACCAATATTAAAAAATTTCTGCGCCTGTCTCCAAGAGCCAGCAAAAAAATGAATGTTGGCAGGTACTTTTGAATGTTTTTGTAGAATACGATACACATCATCATAAACACTATTCCCAGTAGGGCTCTTCTCATTAGGTTTTGGATCTCGAGTATGAATCATAAGAGGAAGCTCGAGATCATTTGCCAGTTCGATTTGTTGTAGAAAAGCAGTCTCCTGCAATTCATATGTATCAACGCTATTATGAAAAAAATCAAAACCACACTCTCCAATACCAACCACCTTGTTATTCGATGCAAGCTTTCGATACACCTCCATATCAAACACCTCTCCTTTTGATACAAATGCCTTCCCACCTATTTCCTCCTCACTATGAAATTCTGGAGTAGTTTGAATTGGGTGCAGACCCACTATCGAATACATGCCTTCATTTGTTTCAGCAATCTCTACTGCCTTTTTACTCGTGGACAACTTCGTTCCAATATTTATAACCCCCACCCCCTCTTCCACACACCGAGCAATCACCTCCTGTCTATCCCCATCAAAAGCAGAGAGGTTAAGATGCGCATGTGTATCGATGTATTTAAATTCTTTATCAGTCATCTAAAACATCATACCATACGCAAAACCTTTCAATCGATTGAAAGGTTTGATATTATGATTGAATGGTTCGATTAAATAAAAATCTTCTTAGTGAAGGACAACTTGAAAAACTTTTTAAGCAACTAAACACAACACTCGGTGCACTATCAACAACAGATACAAATCTGATGCTTTCTGAGCTACTTGGAAAAGAAGAGCGTATCATGCTCGCAAAGCGTCTTGCTGCTATAATTTTAATATTAGAAGGAAACTCTCTTTACAAAACAGCAGCAGTACTCAAACTTAGTCCTGCAACTGCAAAAACAATCAAGTATAAAATTGACACAGGTGAATTTAACAATCTCATACATTTTCTAGGAAAAAATAAGGTAGAGTATTTTTCTATCCTTGAAACGCTCGATTCAATCCTACATCTCGGTGGAATACTCCCCCATTATAACGGACTAGATCGATACAAAGGACTCTAAAACCTTTCAATCGATTGAAAGGTTTTAGAGTCCTTTCTTTACCTTATCTTTATTCTATTTATTTCAAATTTTCTTGTATTAGATTCCAGATTTTTTCAAAGCGTTCATCTATATCTAAATATTCTGAAGTGGTGGTTTGAATGTAGCCCTTCTCTATCCTGCAGTAAAACCTATTGTTTGGAATTAAATGGTATGAGTAATGCTTTTTGGTTAAAATTAATTTTCTAAACGATTAAACAAGTTTTCTGGTTTTTTGTTTTTTAAGATTGCTTCTTTAATGATCACATTTGCTTCGGGCATTATTGGGTGGAGCATGTGGGCGATGATGTACAAGTCATGAGTCAATTCTTTGATTATTATTATAGCATCTTCTTTGTTGGTTTTTACTAATTTGAATGGTTCAGTTTCTGCGATTTTTTCATCGAGTTGTTTCACTTTGCTCCAAAGATAGTCACATACTCCTTGTAAATTGTGACTATCAAATCCATGCAGATACTCAGCATCAAAACCTGCAACTTCTGGTTTTTCAATTGGACCATCAAGATGTGTCGCTGCCATCTTCATAATTCTTGCAGTGAGATTACCTAAGCCATTTACTAGATTGGCGGTGTAGTACTCGTCCATCTTTTCCCATGTAAGATCAGAATCATAAAAAGGATGAGTGTGACGCAAAAGAATATAACGAGTGGCATCGGTGCCGTATTTCTCTACAAGCTCATGCGGAGAAATTACATTCCCAAGAGACTTGCTCATTTTCTGCCCCTGACTGTTAATGAAGCCGTGATATACCACTTTGTCGGTTGTTTTTATTCCCGCACTTTTAAGCATCGCCTGCCAAATAATTGACTGAAAACGAATCTGATCTTTTCCTGCAATCTGTACCGTATCACCATCTATCCAGAATTTTTGAAAATTATTATCTATATCTGCTGGCCAGCCTAGTGTTGAAATATAATTGGTCAATGCATCAAACCACACATACATTACTTGTTCATCATCATTTGGCACAGGGATTCCCCAATCCATTCGGGATTTTTGTCTTGAAATACTTAAATCCTCAAGTCCTGCATGAACAAAGTCAAAAGCCCACCTACGCTGCCAATCTGGCAATGCGCGACTTGTGTCACTTAAATATTCTTCCAGGTACCCTTGATAGTTGGAGAGTCTAAAAAAATAATTTTCTTCTTCAACTTCTTCAACTGGCTTCTTGTGTATTGTGCAACATTTATTTTCGTCTAACTCCTTCTCAGTGTAATAGACTTCACACCCAATACAATATAACCCTACGTACTTTTTTTTATAAATATCATCTGCTTTCTCACAGAGATTCCACATTTCTACTGCTGCTAGTTTATGTTTCTCGTCTGTAGTGCGAATGAAATTATCGTACGATAAATTCAGGACTGCTTTAAGCTTAATAAATTCCTCTGCATAATAATCAACATATTCCTGCCGATTTTGATTATTCTCATCTGCTTTTTCAGCAATTTTTTGCCCATGCTCATCAGTTCCTGTAGTAAAAAAAACCTCATGACCCATTAATCTCCAGTATCGCGCAAGCGCATCTGCTTGTATAAATTCAAGCGCATGTCCAATGTGTGGTGAGGCATTCACATACGGAATTGTAGTTGTAATGTACTTTGTTTTTTTCTCAGACATATTATTACTTCAAAAAAGCCACTAGAGTTTTAATTTCTACACGTTCTTGCTTGCCAGTGTCTCTATCGCGGACAGTCACCGTATCTTTTAAGTCTGGGTTCTCTTCACCCAGAGTGTCAAAGTCAATGACGATACAATGAGGTGTGCCAATTTCGTCTTGACGACGGTAGCGTTTGCCTATGTTGCCATTGTCGTCCCATGCTACGTTGCTAAATTCTTTTTTAAGAATCGAAAATACTTCTCGGGCTTTTTCGACCAACTGTGTCTTATTCTTTAATAAAGGCGAGACTGCTACACGATATGGAGCAAGGTGCGCTGGTAGTTTTAGATACACTCGTTCAGAGTCTCCTATTTTATCTTCAGTGTATGCTTCAGACAAGACTGCCATAAACGCTCTACCTACACCAAAAGATGGCTCAATCACATGCGGTACAAAACGCAATCCGTCGGACTCTATATACTCCATGGAAGTACCACTTGCTTTCATATGGTTTTGCAAATCGTGGTCGGTGCGATATGCAAACCCAGCCAGCTCGTCAAACCCTTTGCCAGGGTAATTATACTCAAAATCGATAGTACGTTTACTATAGTGAGCCAGATCACTACCTTCTACCTCTACCTCCTTGATATTCTCATCGGATAAACCGATGTGCCTATGCCATACTCGTATATCAAGCAACATTTTCTCAAACTCTTCTTCCCAATGTTCTTCTTTTATAAAATATTCAACTTCCATTTGCTCAAACTCACGCACTCGAAAAAGAAATTCTCTTGGAGCAATTTCGTTACGAAACGCCTTTCCTATTTGAGCAATACCAAACGGAATCTTTGGAGACATGGAGTCTACGATGTTTTTGAAATTTACAAAGATGCCTTGTGCGGTTTCTGGACGCAGGTACACTTTGCCCTCATCTCCAGAAGTTGCACCAACACGAGATTCAAACATTAAATTAAATTGTCGAGCTTTTGATAATTGGTTGCCTTTTGGACTTTTGATGTCTTTGTCTTTAATAACCAAATCAATTTCTTCAAGCGTCAATCCTTCAGCTTCAATATCTACATCTTGTAGTAAATGGTCTGCACGAAACCGTTCCCCTGTCTTAAGATCCTCTACCATTGGATCGGCAAAACCAGCACCAGTGTGACCGCTAGCTTCCCATACTTTTGAGTTCATGATTATAGCCGTATCTAGTCCATAAATATCTGAACGACTGTCCACAAACATCTTCCACCATTCTCGTTTGATATGGTCGTGAAGAGCTACTCCAAGCGGACCAAAGTCCCATGTTCCACGAAGACCTCCATAGATATCACTCCCTTGAAACACAAATCCACGACGTTTGCATAATGATACTATTTTTTCCATCTTATCATCTTTTTTAACTACCTTATCTTTATTATTGAAATCATTCATACGTATGAGATATCGTATCATACAGCAACAAATATAAAAGAGTTACTTTTACTACCCTACCAAACGCTCCAGCAATAACAAAACCATAATTCGTTACTTGGATTATTAGACTTACGTCATTGACGTATCTATGTGCGAGAAATATATTTTACTTTTTTGTTGATGCTTTCTTCTTGGTTGGTGCTTTTTTTACTGTCTTTCTTGTCGCTGACTTTCTTGTAACTTTTTTTACTACTTTGGGTGATGTCTTTACTACTTTCTTTGTAACTTTTCTTTTTGCAGCCTTCTTTGCAATTTGTTCTACAGTCATAATCTTTACTGCACCGCTTTTTAATAAATCACGCCAATGACCAACCATGTCTGTTTTAAAATTTTTCAGATCGGCTTTTGAAAGCGATTGTACAGCACTGTAAGTATTAGCCACATTATCTACAAGAGTGTGAAATTCTTCTTCTGTCATTTCATATGCATCTTCAAGAGCTTCAAGAACTTCTGCTTTTGCTCTCAGTATACCACTTTTAATTTTCTTGCGATTTTTCTGTGCATCATCTGCTCCGTACAGAAAATATGCCCCAGCTGCCGCAACCGCTGCGGCTGTTAGTCCTACACCAATACCAATTTTTTGAGCATCTGACACTCTCTCTTTTGTTGTAATTTTCTTTTTTGACATATTTATTATTTAAATAACAATTTTTATTTTTTTCCATTAGGCAACATCCTCACAATAAAACCAATAAGTTTAGTTGGATTAAAAGATGTCTTGATATTTTCTATATCGTCCACCAAAACCTCTGTACCTGCTTCAATACGATCTATAATACGTCTTACGGCTTTTAGGATTTTAATCACTTGATAAACAGCAACGCACAAAAGTGTTGTAAATAACACAACTGCAATACTTGTTATGAAGAAAAAAATATTTGCGGATAGAATTTCTACCATAAGTATAGTGTACCAGTAGTTATTTATTTTGTCGTTCGTGTTTTTAAAAATTCGTGGACAATTAATTCAATTTCTTGAGATGAATTACACTTCATTAATTCGGCACGTAAATGTGAGGAGTCTGCAAATCCAGTTGCATACGCTTTGAAATGTTTTTTCATCACTGAAAAATTCTTCAATGGCAGAAGGTTTTCAAACAGCTTAACGTGCTCAACTAATGCAAGTAGACGTTCTGACGTTGTAACGATTTCAATATTGTTTAAACTACCACCTTGCAAAGATGAAGGAGTGACTAGTTCTGGAATGTTTTTAAGGGGGTTAAAAAACCATGGATTTCCAAACAATGCACGCCCAACCATTACGCCATCAGCTCCACTTTTGAATGCTTTATCTTTTGCATCTAACAAAGACAAAACATCTCCATTGCCAATTATTAAAGTGTTGCACCCTATTTGGTCACGAATTTCCACTGACCTCGCAATCCTGCCCCAGTCTGCTGGAACTTTAGACATTTCTTTGCGAGTGCGTCCATGCACAGTAAGTGCTGCAGGATTTTCTGAAAGAATCTCAGGTATCCATCGCTCAAGCTCGTCTTTGTTATACCCAATACGTGTTTTTACACTAACAGGAATGCCGTCTGTTTTATCAGATTTACATCCCTGCTTAGCTGCCCGAATAATATCTTTTGCATTTTGTGGATTACGAATCATTGCAGCACCACAGCCTTGTTTCTCAATAGATTTATCAGGACACCCCATATTAATATCCACCCCATCAAACCCAAGCTCTAAACATAACGCACTTGCTTGCCTCATATGCTCTACATTTGCACTAAATAATTGCGCAACAATCGGCCTTTCTTCTTCAGAGTAAAGTAAGCCTTCCATCAATTTTGTTTTTCCTTCGGGAGTTGCTAGCATAAGCCCGTCAGCAGACACAAACTCTGTCCACATAACATCATGTCCTCCATGAGAACCGTCTGTACGCATATACGAAGAATGTTTTGCAATCATACGACGAAAAGGCGCATCGGTGACATCTGCCATCGGAGCAACTACAAAAGAAGGTTTTGGTAATTCTTCCCAGAAATTCATCTTTATATGCAATTATGCCAACTATTATACCATCCCCAACAAACACTCCAACAGTAATAAAATCTCAAAATTATAGTGAGAAAGTGCGTAGGCACTTTCGCAAGTGGTTGTCGATACTTTTTCG
>CAZADB010000004.1:0-15281 GCA_964483835.1 uncultured Candidatus Saccharibacteria bacterium | reverse complement strand
CTTTTTTGTAGCCTAATTTTATGGTTTTATGTTGGGTGGTTTGTTGGGGGGGGTGTTAGCTTGGTGGGCATTAGTTTACTCTAATATTTCTATAATATCAATTTGACTAGCGCTAGACGGGAAGGCTGTTTTCCAGAATGGACTAATGATTGCTTCGGCTTTTTGAACTGAAGGATGTCCGCCAAGAATTCGAGGTAAGGCTGTTTTGGGTTGGTTCACTAAATCAGTCTTGAGTTTGTCTATATCAGTTTCCCATATTATTTTTGGTCTGCCCGAGAGCTTAAAGGAAATGTTTTCTGCATCAGCAATGTTAGATTCTGAGGTATTTTCATATGTGTAGACAAATTTAAATATATCATAATCTAAAATTCTAACAGCCTCTCCATCATATGTAGGTACAGTTTCCGATGCAACAATAGAAGCAAATTCGTCTTTCTTAAACAGAGGAATTCTCATAGTCACCTTCTCTCTAATTGTTGCTAAATCTTCAGAATATTCAACAGAAGGTAATGATTGATGAGTGAATGTGACTGAATTATTAAATATTATTAAGTTTGCAGGCTTTTCTGTGTCAATACGATTCAAAAGAGACTGCCTTAATTCTGCATGAAGTGCTTGTTGAGCATTCTTCAACTCATCTTCATCTAAAATAAATCGCTTGCCAATAAATCCACTAGAGAATGTTGCAATGGACTCAGCATATATATTTTCAAATTCGCTACCTCCTGCAAATCCTGGAATAGTAAAGGCAGACGGTGGTAGATTGTACCTATCGCCCGCTTGATCAGCAAATACATCTACCGTTATAACTCCTGGTAATATATTCTCTTCGTCATCGCGAGTGTATCCTGGCAGAACAATTGATTCCTGAATTCTAAATACTAATCCCTGTGATTCAAACCTTGTATTGGCTCTTAGACGAATTGGATTTGATTGATGTTTATTATAAACAATAATAGACCCCATTGCTTTGGTCTCCACCTCTTCTTTGCCAATAGCGGTAATTTGTCGTGTGCCTTCTGCTTCAAGACTCATGATTTCAAAAGCAAGTTCTGTTGGCTGTGGGCTATGGACCGCTGTAAAGGTTGTGTTTACATTTGGTTGATGATATTTAGGATGTATCGAGATCTCTGCTCCTCCTGTTGCAATCGCTGTAAATATACCACCTCCAACAAGTATCAAAAAAATAACGAAAGCATAGCCCCATGGTCTTTTTTTATTTCCTCTGGAGAGACGCTGTTTGTGCAATGTCCCTGAAGCCTTTTTAGCAGAGTGTGCACTCTTTACTGATCTAGACGGTTCAAGTCTATTACCAGAGTTTCGTTTTTTCCTTTCTTTTGCAGGTTTAATGTCCTGAAGATTCCATTTTTGTGTCATGCATTAATTATACAATATTTTAACTAAATTAAAATGGTGGATGTGGATTGAGTTATGGATTAGAAAAATCAAGAACTTATATAGAGTGAATTGAATCATTCTTCAAGTGATTACTTGTATTAAAAACTACTTTCAATAGACTTGTTACCAAATAAGATTTTGATGAAAATTTGGAAATTTTGGCAAAAAAATTATTTGGTAACAAGTCTAATATCCCATCGTCTATTAAAATAATACAAAGATAGTAGCAATGATGAGTCTTTTATATCTCTATCTTCAAAAAGACCAGGTGACAGTAAGTGTGTTTTATGAATAAGTCCTGTTGATTTTTTAGAAGCATTCTGAACTCTTGTAAGAAAAAAAGCTTCTGTTTCAGTGTTACAATTTAAAAATAATGTATTTGGTACAGCTAATGCATCTCCAGTATTTTTAAACAAATCAGATATCTGTTTTTCATAAGACTCTAATATCACACGTAATTCTTTCTTTGTTTTTTTGGATAAATTAGATTCTGTAATACTCGCATCATCCTTCATATATATATAAGCTTCTTCTTTTGGGATATTACATGCCTGAGCAATTTCACGAGCAATACTAAACGCTCCAAATGTAACATGACTGACATAAGTAAGTATGCCGTCTCGAATAATCCCTATTTCTGTAGCTTCACTTGTGATATCAATAAGACAAACCTCAGATATATCTGGTTTAATGTGTTTCATTACATCATAATACACATACATAAATGAATGAGTTTTTATTGTCACGTTTGGAAGTATTTTGTCTATTGAATCTGTAAGAATATTAAATATTTTCTGATGTGTAATTGCTGTAATATGCGTTATAGAAACTTCTGAAGTGTTTATATTTTTTGGATGTCTAACAGTATAGCCATTAATGGTAATACCAGTTGTTTGAGTGTCTATAACTTCCAGATGATTTTCATGAAAAATTTTATTTTCTTCAACAAAATTAGTAGAATGTTTTGTCGCAATTTTAGACAAGTTCTCTATGAAATATTCATTTACATCGAACGGATTATCGTCTTGAAAATGAATATTCTTAATAATCGTATACGTCCATGGTGCACGCATAGTTACCTGCACTGAAGTGATTGTCATTGATTGATTATATTGATGAAGAGATTTTATACCATTACCTCCAATTTCTAAACAAATATTTACTATTGTGGTAAGTATTTGCTTCAATGACATATTTAGATTTTCACTATCCTTAATCAAAACAAATTGACGATTAGACCAAATAATTTCTGGATTGCTTCTTGTGTTATCTGATACGACAATAGCCGCACCAACACTACCTGATCCTATGTCTATAACTAATCCACATTTATTTGATAAATTCTGAGAGTTGTTAAAATCAAACATTAATATAAGTGTAACACCCTAAATAACGAAACTCTACTTTTTCTGGATTGATTCGGCTGCGCCTGGCAAAGACGATTTGATGTGTGCTGTTATACTCCACATAAGTAGACATCCCTTATTCTATTTTTCTGATGGAGATGTCCACAAACTACCTTTTTACAAAACAAGGACCGCCTTAATTCGTCTCACTCCAGCAGAAGATGAGCTTTCTTTTACGATTGAAAAAGTACCTTTGATATTAGATAGATTTTCTACATGAGGACCTCCGCAAAGCTCTTTTGAGACTATCGTGCCGTCGGCAAGTTTCATTGTGTACACCTTCACCTCGTCGGGATACCTGTCCCAAAAACTACCCTCTACAGTTTTATCATTCTCGGCGGCATCTTTCGACATTATATCTATACTCACCTCTCCCCCATTTTGCATTGTATGATTTACAAATTCTTCTATTTTATCCAGAAGCTCTCGGGGTATTTTTTCTGGATGAGTAAAGTCAAACCGAAGTCGCTCTTTAGTAATATTACTCCCCGCTTGGTGCACATGATCGCCAAGAAACTTTCGCAACCCAGCAAGAAGTAAATGAGTAGCGGTATGGTACTCCACCACAATGCCAGACGTATCTGTAAGTCCGCCTTTAAACTTCTGATTTGACCCAGCACGCGAAGTTGATTGATGCCTAGCCATCTTTTTTGCAAAATCCTCTTTGTCGATACTTAAGCCATGCTCTTTTGCCAATTCTTCAGTCAGTTCATATGGAAATCCATATGTTGTAAATAATACATATGCGTCATGACTTGATATAGTATTTTTTTTAACAATTTTTTCAAATTCTTTCATTCCTTTTTCCAATGTTTTTCGAAACCGAGATTCTTCTGTCTCAATATGATTCATGATATCCAGACGTTTATTTTCTACATTTGGATAAAAATCTTTATAGGTGGAAACAATACTTTCTGCTAGATTTTTAAGTTCACCTTCTGGGATATTTAACATGTCCGCAAAACGTACAGCACGTCGCAATAACCTGCGAACAAAATACCCCTGCTCCGTATTTGAAGGCAGCACCCCATCGCTAATCATAAACACAGCCCCTCGCACATGATCAGCAATAATACGAAACGCAATTAGATTATCTTCATACTGTTTTCCTGAAAGTGTCTGTATCTGTTGTATCACATTCCATAAAAAATTAGTTTTGAAAATATCAGGTTCGTGATTAACAGCAGCAGTAATTCGCTCTAATCCACCACCAAAATCAACGTTATTTTTTGGTAATTTTTTAAATACACCATCAGCTGTCTTGATGTATTCCATAAATACACTATTGCCAATTTCCATAAATCTCCCACAATCACATGCGGGGTGACAGAATTCACCAAAAGATAAATCATGCTCTGTTCCAAAATCATAAAACATTTCACTATCCGATCCGCCAATTTCCCCAATCGGCATATTCTCAGGGCTTCCCGCACGACTCCACCAATTTTCTTTTTCATCATAATAAAAAATACGCTCTCCTTCTTTCATGCCACGGATACTTCCATCTGATGCTGATCCCATTTCAGCAACTGCGTGTGACAATCCTAGTTTTTTAAATAAATCTTGCCACAGAACAACAGACTGAGTATCGCGAGGTAAATCAGAAGTCTCATCTCCAATAAACACTGTGACGTAAAAATTTTCAGGATTCATTCCAATCTGATCAAACAAAAAATTAGCTATCCACGGAATTTGCTCTTCTTTAAAATAATCTCCTAAAGACCAATTACCCAACATCTCAAAAAAAGTCGTATGTCGGTTATTGCCAACATCTTCAATATCTTCTGAACGAAAACACTTCTGCGAATCTGCTATTCTTGTACCTTTAGGGTGTTGCTCTCCCATTAAGTACGGAACCATTGGTTGCATACCGCTACCAGTAAAAAGAGTTGTTGGATCGTTATCAGGCACCAAAGAAGACGACGGAACAATAACATGTCCATTATCTGCCATAAACTTCAGATATTTTTCCCGTATTTCATTTCCTGAAATTGACATAGTAAAAAATTACACCTTTTAATCGAGATTAAATAGACTTGTTACCAAATAAGATTTTGATGAAAATTTTATAATTTTGTGCGAAAATTTCAAAAAATGAGGCAGAATATCTGGATATTTCAACGAATTTTTTGGAATTTACAGCCGAAATTTGGAAATTTTGGCAAAAAAATTATTTGGTAACAAGTCTAATATACCAAATTCTCCTATTTATACCAACATCTTTATTAAGAGCAGTCTGACTGCTCTTAAGTTAAATTAGTTTTTCAAACTTTTTAATATCTGCTTCGAGGGATTTTAAGCTTTCTACGAAAGTTTCAGTTTTATCTGCATTGATACCAATAGATTTGAAAATATTTTCTACTGTGTCACTACCTCCTTTGCATAAAAAAGCATCAATTTCTTCTACGAATGCAGGATTTTGATAATACTTTTGTATCATAATATTACTCATCAGTTCTCCATATGCGTATGAATACACGTAAAAGAAATTGCGGAAATGTCCTATATATACAAATGACAATCCGTCTTCTTCTGTAACCTCAACAGATGGACCCATATATGACTTAATGTGTTTTTGAAATAATTTTGCAATTTCTTGCCATGTCATTATTCCTTCAGTTCGAATTATTTGATGTAATTCTTTTTCAAAATTAAAGAAAGCGACTTGTCTGCAAATAGTAGCAACCGCACCTCCAATACGTTGATTAAGCATATTGAGTTTCTGAGAATCTGGCAATACATCAATAAGCTTCTGTTGTGCGACACCTTCAAAAAGCGTACTAGCTGTTTCTGCAGTGGTGGTTGAATAATCTTGATAAGACGAGGGTTGTATTTTGCAACGCTCACTATGGATAGCATGCCCCATTTCATGAGCCAAAGTGGTGAATGTTTGCACACTATCCACCTGATTCAACATAACAAAAGTAGGCAGATTTATGTTATGAGAACAAAATGCTCCGCCTGATTTTCCTGCTTTTGGATAAACGTCAATATGTCCATTTTGTAACATCGTGTCAAATATTTCACCGTACACTCCCTTCATTTCATAAAAGACATCGCGACATACCGAAACTGCTTGAGAAAAAGGAATATTGATGCTTTTGCCGATATCGTCAGAACGATTGGCATACGGCAATATTTTAATTCCAGCTTGTTTAGCTTTGAGTTTGTAATACTTACGACTTAACGCAAAACCTTTTGTAGAAATAGCGTCAACAAGTGCCAATACTGACTTCTCGTTATTTTCGTAATTTTTAATTGTCGCTTCGTAGGGAGTTTTGTATCCACGAAGTTCATCATTTATTTTTTTATCAAGAACAACAGCATTTATTTCATTTTCGGCGATTTCTGCAAGTTGTCTAAATTGTTCCGTGCAAAGCTTCCATAGTCTGGGACGCTCTTTTGAAGACAATGTGCTTATTCTGTCAATTGCTTCATTAAGCGGAATTGTCTCTTTTTTGTATACGACATTGCATTTACTAAGAATTTTATTTGTTCCTGAAATCCACATTCCTCGAGACACATCACTCTTTAAGTTTAATATTTTTTCTTCAGGCTCTGTCAAAATATGCTTCGCGTGTTCAAAAGCTTGTTTCAAACTATAATGATAACGTTCAAGAGTCTTATCTGTAAGATATTGTCTTTGAAGTTTTTTAGAAATATTACTTATTGCCAACCCAAAAAAAATAATTTCATTGACTGATTTTGTCATTCTGGCATCAATCAAGCTGAGTCTTTTTTGAGCAATGGTGTCA
This sequence comes from uncultured Candidatus Saccharibacteria bacterium, assembly GCA_964483835.1. GTDB lineage: Bacteria > Patescibacteriota > Minisyncoccia > Phycocordibacterales > UBA918 > OLB19. The sequence goes on along the minus strand of CAZADB010000004.1, from coordinate 8,722 downwards.
CTGGCATCCAATACCGTTCGAAATGAAAAATAATATAATGGCTTCCGTGCCTCTGTCATTTCATTCAACTTATCTGAATCTTGCAAAACTTTGAGCAACTTTCTGGAAGTTGATGTAAAGTCTTTGTTTCTATATTTTTTAGCGAAAGTTTTGTATGCTTTCTCTGCTGTAGCAATATCCTTCTCAATACGTGGATCATTTTCAGAGGTATAATAAAGTTTTTTTAAATCCCAGTTATGTTTTACCGCCCCTAACTTCGGAAGCTTATTTTGTGGAATGTAATTAAATGCCTCTGTTTTATTTTTTTGTTTTTTTAACATCTTCAATAAAGTTTTTGTATTCTGTGAATACATGATTAAATTCGTGTAATATATCGTTTTTAAGGCTCCGATTAAGCACGTTTGAAATATTTTGATATTGCACCAACCTCTCCTTAAGAGATCCAGAGAACTCTTTAAGAAATCTCTCGTGCTCATCAAGATATTCCTCCACCATTGCTCGCATGTTATGAATCTTGTCTGCCGCTGCGATAATCAAGGCTTCCTGTGACGCTGTTTTTAATTGTTCTACATACTGTAATTTTCTTTCACTCCATGTATATTGTTTTTTCTCATCACTTTGTGGCTCGGTCAATGATTCGACAATTTTTCGTATATTTTCTCCAAAATCAAACTCTAATTCATTAGGTGTGTAATCCGTATCTTCCAAGGTGTCATGCAATAATGCCCCTATGATTATATCTTCATTATCTCTTGCATAATCAAGAGCAATCATCGCAGTTGAAAACAAATGGCTCACATACGGCACTGGCATTAACCCTTTACGTATCTGATCTTTATGAAGTATTGTTGCTGCACGCAACGCCTGCTCTATTTTATACGAGTACATAATCCATGTATAGTTTTAGAATAATTCTAAATATCATCAAATCACTTTTACTTCTGCAATTAGACTTGTTACCAAATAAGATTTTGATGAAAATTTTCTAATTTTGTGCGAAAATTTCAAAAAATGAGGCGGAATATCTGGATATTTCAACGAATTTTTTGGAATTTACAGCCGAAATTTGGAAATTTTGCCAAAAAAATTATTTGGTAACAAGTCTATTATCAATATATCACATTTACTCAAAAATAAAGAACCTTATAATATCTCTAAGAAAGTGTCTAAACACTTGTTCACGCTCCGCTGGCAAAGACAGCTTCTGTGTATGAGTAGGTATACACTTATTACTGTAGCTCACTATGTCTCTGGGCTTACGCTATAAAATATTTATTTGGGATAAATATTTTATGAAAATTTCTTTTTAAGTGCATTGATTGTGGATACAGGAGTGACATTTGCTTTGTCATCCATTAATTCCTTATTTAATCTTTTATGAATTAATATTAGTTTTTTCCCGCACGCTTCTCTGTATGGACAAAACTCACATTTTTCGCCAGTTTGTGGGATATGGTCTGTTTCTAAACATTTTTTTATTTTATCTAATATTCCATCAATCCAATTAGTGTCTATATCTACAGGTACAAGTGTGGTCTCAAATATAAGTTTATTATCGAAACTGGGCTCAAGTTTGCTAGCGTTAGCGTAAACCAGATACCCTACTGAGTCAACTTTGAAACCGTTTTGTTCCAACAACCATTTGTATACACCTAATTGTCGTTTATATTGTTGATCCCATGGGCTATCAGACAATTCGGTGATAGTGCCTTCTTTAGAGGTGGATTTGTAATCCACGACGATTAATTTGCCTTCAGGAGTAATCCAAATATCATCAATGGCTCCTGAAATCATCATGCTTGTGCCATCATCGTAATACTCAATACCTTCAAAATTCTCACGCCAAATATTCATGTTTTCGTGCTGGAATGGAACTGCGTTTATTTTGTGTTCTGTCATAACTGGGTGAGGGGTTTTGTTTGCACGATGTATATCAAACTCTTTCTTAAACAACTCATCGACTGCAATGTTTAAATTAAAAGATGGGAATGATGGTCGCTTGGTGCCAAGTTTATTATCAATGTAAAAACATCGCGGACACTCCAGAAAAAAATCTATTTTAGAACGTGATAAACGCCATTTTTTTCCACCGTAATTCCAATCAGACGATCTGTTTGGATTGTATTTATATTGATATGCCATTATGCAGATTTTATAACAAATACAAACAAGTGCAAGGTGTACCTTGCACTTGTTTGTATTTGAACTGAACTAATCCCTAGATAGCTCAGACTACTGGGCAGTAAAAGTTCCTGCGATATCACCAATTTGTAAATCTTTTGAAAGATTGAATTCTCTATCTCCATCTTCTGAGAAAAAGACCACCGCGTAACTGCTTCCTGCTGTTGTAGCAGCAAGTAAGTGTATCTCTGTTGGAATAAGTCCGTCTACTTTACTATATCGAACAGCTCCAAGCACCATGCCTAGATTACCGTCTACTTGTGAACGTACTGCAATCCACCCTTCTTCTGTTGGGAATGTTGCTCCGTCAATAACAGCGGACATTCCAGCTGCTTGATCTGACACAACAACTGAGCCAACTCCTTCATCAAATAATGTCTCCCCAGCTACTTCTTCTTGTAAAACATCGTGCTGCACCTGATCTGCTTCATATACTTGTTGCTCTAAAGCGTCCTGATCTTGTTCGTCTGTAGCAACATCATTTGTTCCCGTTCCAACGAATATCCACACTAACAATCCCCCAATAATAAGACCGGCTATAAACATCATGATAGTTTTTTGATCTGTCTGTTTTTCTTGTTCTGACATATGTAAAATAAAATTTTATGCGAATTTATATATTGGCAGTATACCAATGACGAGTATAATTACAAATATTGACAATGATGTATTTTTATTGATTAAATTTATACCATACCCAACAAACGCTCCAACAGTAATAAGTAATGTGCGTAACCGGGTTACGCACATTACTGGATTGCGTACTATCCTCCGTCTTTGCGAACGTAATGAGGAAGTTTTTTCGTTTTTGTAGCCTCATTTTATGGTTTTATGTTGGGTGGTTTGTTGGGGGTGATGTTAATACAAATCGTTAGGAAAATATATCAAATTGAAATGTTAAATACTTGAACATAATTCTTTTGCTTCAGACAAAACTGTTATTTTTTTCTTTTCAGTTATATGCAGATGTCTTAATACTGCAGGTTTTGCTAGTAAGTCTCTGCACACAATAATGCCAGCGCCGATCAATGCTTTTTTCTGAGATTGAGAAAGACTTTGCAGGACTGTAATTGGATAAAGTCCTGTTTTTTGAATACGGTCATGTAGATTGTTTTTTAGTGGATAGTTCCAACTCAGCATTTCCATACCAACACATACTCCATACTTTTGCGCTGTGCTTGTAAATTTCGTGTTTGTAACAATCATAAGTCGTTTTATGTTACATGTAGCCTCACGACATATTCTGACTCCTGATAAATCAATATACCTAGCGTACGAATACATAGCAACCTGCAAATCAGATTTTACTCCTGGACGAGAATGAAATTTTGCCTCGACGACAAAACTATCGGTATCATTATACGCAGACACATCTAATTCATGTTTGGCACATTTGCCCTGCAATTCTACTCTTGCTTTTGTGACATAACCTTCTTCTGCAAACATTCTTGTTAAAAAATCTTCAAAAGGAAACCCTGTGGGGCCTAAGCCAAACAACGCCCGACGAAGAGAGTAACGCGCCCGAATAGGCGCTTCATTCTCTCTTAAAAATTCAAAAGCGAGTCTGTATATTTCTTGTGTTGTGATACCCTCGTGTAATATTTTTTCTATTTTGGTTACAATATTTGCGATGTTTGCTTTAGTTGCACCTGAACGCTTAAGAGATTGTATTAATTTTTCAACACGAAACATCTCTATTGTTCCGTCAGCTTTACGTACTTGAATTGACATTACACTATAATACCACCTCCGATACATTGTGCATTATTATATAACACACAACTTTGACCAGAGCTTGCAAAATCACATTCCCCAAGCACAGCCAGCTTCATACTATCCTCAGATATTTCCACAACCTGACAAGGTACAGGTTTTTGTCTATATCGTATTTGAAGCTGGCATACTTGTTGTAAAAGCACAGGCTTGCCTATAATATTAATAGAATGTATTTGAATTTTCTCCACCGTAACATCTGACATCTTTTTTGTCCCCACTGTGATTGTATTTTTAATAATATCTCTATCAATTACATACATTGCTTCACGTTGAGAACAATTTGATGTGATAGTAAAGCCATGCCGTTGTCCTGTTGTGTACACCAGTGCACCCACATGTGTACCAATAATTTCAGAATTTTTATTCAAAACACTGCCCTGTTGTAAATCTATATAATTAGATAAAAATTCTGAAATATCAATCTGACCTAAAAAACACACACCTTGACTGTCTTTTTTATTAGATGTTATCAATCCTGCCTTCTCTGCTTCTTCTCTTATTGTTGTTTTAGGTGAATTGCCAACTGGGAATAACACCTTGGACAACTGATTTTGTGTCAGTGTCCACAAAAAATAGGTCTGATCTTTATCGACATCAACTCCACGATACATTTGGTAACATTCTGAATTATTAGATTGTTTACTCTTAATAATCTGAGCATAATGCCCTGTTGCGATAAAATCAGCTCCATGTTTTTCTGCAAATTTTAAAAATGCTTTGAATTTCACATGTTTATTGCACATAACATCTGGATTAGGAGTTAATCCTTTACGATATGCATCAATAAAATAATCCGCAACATCTTCCTTGTATTCTTTACTGGCGTCATAAGTATGAAAAGGTATTCCTAATTTTGCCGCAACACGCATTGCATCAAGCCTCTCTTGACGCCAGTTGCATTCTAAAAAATCTGGATACCATACTTTTATAAAAACCCCCACCACGTTATAGTCATCTTTTAATAACCTAAGCGCCGCCACTGACGAATCCACGCCTCCGGAAAGTCCTACAAATACAATTTGTTTTGATGTCATATAAAAAATATAAATGTATCAAATATTTACTATCTTAAATATTTCTCTACATTTCTAGTGTGTTCTGCAAAAGTTTTAGCGTAATGAAAAACTCCGTCGGGTGCAGTGATATAGAAAAGGTATTCCGATACAATTGGGTACAGAACTGCTCGTATCGACATTAAACCTGGATTTCCAATTGGAGTAGGAGGTAATCCAATATTCAAATATGTATTATAAGGCGAATCTAGTTCTCGAAGTTTCATAGCTAATTTTCCTGCTGGGAGCTCATTCAAAGGAGTATCAATGACATACTCTATAGATGCATCTGCCTGTAAAGGCATATTTATAGCAAGTCTGTTCAATAAAATTCCAGCGACCTTTCTCATGGATTTTTCACTATTTGCTTCTCTCTCGATTATCGATGCAAGTATCAAAACTTCATATTCTGTTAATGGAGATTTCTCTATGCTGGGTCTTAATGGTGAAATATTTTGTTCGTATGTTTTTTTCTGTAGCTCTATTAATTCCTTTGCAGTGAAAGTTTTTGGGACAAAATATGTCTCTGGGAATAAATACCCTTCTAGATTGCTTGTAAGCAAAAGGTATTCTTCAACAGAAAAATCAAGCAAAATTTCTTCAGCAATATTAGCCATACTCTTGGCTCGCATTCCTTCAGGAAAAGTTATGCTAATCACATCATGTTCTATCTGTTGATTTGCTAATTTATAGGCAAATCCGAATACGGAAACTGGCTCTGTAAATATATAAGTTCCTGCATATATGTATGTTGGATCGTAAAAGTATGTAAGAATCGCATATAGCCAAAATTCAGAACGAACGAAACCTTGATCTGATGCTTGTATTGTAATCTCTTGAACAGTCATTCCTGATAATATTTCAAACGAATTTTCAGTAGGGAAATTATCTGGAGATGTAGCTTGATGAGTGATATACACTACAAATACCAACACAATAAGCACACAGCCCAGTAGAAAACCTATTATTTTGTTTTTATCAAATTTTTGTAAACTCATATCTTAAGTAACCATTTTTTATGTTGGTAGATTTCCAACAGGAAGATTAGACGGAGAATCACGGCGTGTTGATGTTACACGATTGAGAGTGGTCATTCCCGCAACCGAACCGGGTAAATGAAACAAAGTAGCAAGTTCTTCTACTGTCATTATCTTAAAACTCATTGCGTTTGATTTGACTGATAACTTACGTAATTTGTATTCTTTTAATTCTTCTTTTTTTAATGCTGGGATTTTTTTACCAAATGGATCGGAAATCATTTTATAATTGTAATCAGTTCTCCATCGTACACCAAGTCCATTACGTCCCTTAAGCTCAGTCTGACTAAAAGATCGAATCATACGAGCAAATAATCCACCTTCAAAATCATTCTCCTTATTTGAAATGTATATAAATCTAGAGGCAAATTTATATGCTGTTTTGCCTACATTTCGTTCCATGGCTTCAATCTTATCTCTTTCGCCTGTAGTAATTCGTGGCATACCATCAAGATCCACATCTCCTGTTTTAGTTTTTGAATCGCGCATCATGATTTTATCAATTTCTGTGTACACATCTTTCTCCCATGTATCTTTCTTTCTTAGTTGCCCTAACTTAAACCCCTCTTCTCTGTGTGCTGTACATAAAAACTGAACCCACACTTGCTGATGTGGCTTTATCCCCGCAAGAACTTCAAGCATGGGAGTCATCGGATCGAGCTTCTGTTCTTCTTTGGGTAGTTTATCCATATCAAAATCAATATATGTTTTAATTGGATATTTTGAATCCTTCTTTTTCTGAACATGAAAACTCATAAATGTAAGACCTTTCAGTTTTTTGGAAATTTCGGCTGTGTAATCTACTTCCTGTTTTACAATCTCAACTGCTGGATATTGTGAGTACATAGCATCAGTAAAACCTTGCATAAATTTCTTAGGCATAGTTGCATAAAAATGCACATCTCCTCCACGAGATACCAACTCAAATGTATACGTAAGTGGTTTTTTACCAGATAAATAAGTATCCATAAGATTATCAGGATTTGCTGGATTCCATATTTGTGTGAAGACATATTCCATGGCTTCTGGTGATTTGTATACTTCAGGAGGTAGAATAATTTCCAAAACCACACGCCCACTCTCTAATTCGAATTTCTTACCAACCATCTGCATATATACCTCAAAGAAAATCAAGAATGTAGCAATAGGTAACCAAATAGGCATAAGCATAAAAACAAAACTTACAATCTGTGACTGTGGCAAACCGATAAAATTAAATCCAAAAAAAATAAAAAGCAACCCAATCAAAAGTACAGGAAAACCATAGTCTATCCCTTCTCCATCTAAAAACTGCGTAATAGATCCAATTATCGGTATCTTTTCTAAACTCATTGAATTTGATAGAAAGCACTATGTTGCAAGTGTTGCTATAGTTAGTATTTTATAATTATTTTCGACTGTCATATTTTATCATTGGTCATACATGTTCGTTAATACTATTGTACAACAAAGGGGCGATTTGCAAAGCAAATCGCCCCTTTGTTGTAGTGAATATCTATTTCACAATAGAATAAGTACCGTTTGAAAGTCTTTTAAAAAAATGCATATCTTGAAGGTTCACTATAATAGTATTGTCTTTTACATACCTCTCTTTACGGACCTTGTCAATAATTTCTTCTTTAGATAATGGGCCATGTGTTTCTAATATATCTCTCAACACATCTTTGACAACCCCTGACGAATAACCCCATTCAGTTAGCGCATACAACCCACGTCCAACTAGCACAAACCGCTTGTCTTTTATTAATTCATTGTGAGTGGTGGCAACATGCGCTTTTTTTCCAAACAATTCTTTAATAGAGTCTGAGACTTCCTTAAAATGCATCGGTGATCCATGTTTTTTCACTGTCAAATATGCAAAGTCACGAATGCTTTTCACTCGAACATTCGGTGATGACGCCTCTCCCCACTCCCCTAAAGGATTTTCTGCAATGTCTTTTGAGATTTTCAACCATCTTTTAAGCACTACATCATCATGATTCTCTGCTATATCTATCAGTTCATTACGAAATCTATTCAGTATTTCTGTATCAGAAATCAAATCATCTCTCTTAAGTGATTTATACACATTTTTCAACGCAATTTCAACCACATCTGCAATATTTTTCTCTGTGTACCAACGATGTTTGTAATCTGAATTTTCTTTACTTCTAAAGAAAGGATTCCCTATAACAAGAAGGAAATATATGTGATTTCTTAGTTTTTTATCTTCGGTGATTTCATTAAGCAAAGTGTGTTCTGCAACCAATCCTCCTCCAAGATTATTTATGATTAACTGCATCTCAGCAAACACTTCTTCAAAATCAGAATAAGTTTCAGATTTTTGAATTAACGCAATACCATGATTCTCAATTTGACGAACGCGTTCACGAGTGATGCTGTATTTTTGTCCGATGGCTTCCAGAGTAGAAACCTGACCGTCTTTTGAAAGACCATATCTTTTTTCTAAAATATCTCGTGCTCGTGCTGGGATTGCACTCAGAAGTTTTTTAGTTATTTGTTTTGGATTAAACGAAATCATGCTCTAAATATAATGTTACGCGTCCTTCAAGAAATATGTTTCTTAGATTAATAATCGTAATATAGTGAATGATTTGTAGCATACACTTTACAACATGTCAATGTTTCTGTACAGAAATAGAACTGAGTGTGATTTAAGAATTATAGTAGTCGGGC
>CAZADB010000003.1:13390-16558 GCA_964483835.1 uncultured Candidatus Saccharibacteria bacterium | reverse complement strand
TTTAATGTTTACAGGCTGTTGTGCGGTATACTTATACACAAGAGCGTATTATGTATTAATAGATGTTCTTTTTATATATGAGTATACAAGATGATCAATTAAAACTCTTTGTGATTGATGCAGGGTTGGTTCCCAAAAAAGATTTGGTAGCTGCGCAAAAAGTAGCCAAAGAAGAGAGTCGTACTCTTGCGGAGGCTCTTATTGCTGGGGGATTTTTAACTGAAGATGAGATGAGAAAGGTTGAGTCTAATATTATGGGAACTCCGTTCGTTTCTCTGAAGGAAGAAAAAATAGATTTTGAAATACTTTCAATGATACCTGAACCAGTTGCTCGTAACCACAATATTATAGCTTTTAAAAAAACTGCCAAGACACTAGAGGTTGCTATGTTGGATACAGCGGATTTGCCAGCTATTGATTTTATAAAAAAGAAGGTTGGTTTGAAAATCTTACCAAGATTAACAGACACAGAATCAATGCGTTCTGCATTACGTCAATATCAAAAAACATTAAAAGACGAATTTGGGGATATTATCGCTAAAGAAGCTTTGGGACTTAAGACAATTTCTGATGAAGACGAAATAAGTGATAAAGATTTAAAAAAAATGGCAGATAATTTGCCTGTAATAAGAATTGTCGACACTTTATTACGACATGCCATTATTCAAGGGGCGTCAGATATTCATATTGAACCAATGGAGGAGCAGGTGCTGATACGATATCGTATTGATGGGATTTTACATGACGCGATGACGTTGCCAAAACATGCCGCTCCTACTATTGTCGCTAGAATAAAAGTTTTATCCAATTTGAAACTAGACGAAAAACGTCTACCTCAAGATGGACGGTTTAAAATGGAAATGGATGGACAGAAAGTTTCATTTCGTGTTTCGGTACTACCTATATTTTTTGGAGAGAAGATTGTTATGCGACTTCTTTTAGAGAATCGTTCAGGGTTTTCATTGGAGGGTATGGGTTTTCACGGGTCTACGTTAGAGCGTTTACATGGTGCGATGCGTGCTACAACAGGAATTATTTTAGTGACAGGACCAACAGGATCTGGTAAAACAACGACACTTTATACAATTCTGGATTTATTAAACACTACAGAAGTCAATATTTCCACAATCGAAGACCCTATTGAATACCAAATGCCTAGAATAAATCAAACACAAGTGAAGTCTGATATTGGATTTACTTTTTCATCTGGGTTACGTTCTCTTATGCGACAAGATCCAGATATTATTATGGTAGGAGAAATTCGTGATCAAGAAACTGCTAGCTTAGCAATTAATGCCGCCCTTACAGGACACTTGGTACTCGCTACAGTTCACACCAATTCAGCATCTGGTACTGTGGCAAGACTTGTTGATATGGGTGTTGAGCCATTTTTAATGGTATCCACAATGAAAATTGCAATTGGACAGCGTTTAGTGAGACAGATTAACACTGGTAATTGTGAGCCTTATACACTTTCTTCAAATGAAAAAGCTAATCTTTCAAGGAATGCGGACTTAGATAAAGTATTAAATGTCTTAAAAGAGGAGAAAATTATTAAAGACAATGCTACATGGAATAGTGTTCCGTTTTTTCATACTGTAGAAACATCTGATGGCGACGATGGATATAAAGGCAGGTTGGGAGTTCATGAAATCTTACCCTTCTCTTCAACAATTAAGGAGATGATTATGTCCAATAAAACCGCTGATCAGATTGAAGAGCAGGCTAGAAAGGAAGGAATGTTAACTATGCTTGAAGATGGAATTTATAAAGCTGCTCGTGGTATAACTACCATTGAAGAAGTTCTGCGTGTTGTTAATGAATAAGTTATTGTTTTTATGTCAATTTTTATATACAAAGGACGAGATAAAAAAGGTAAAGCTGTTACACAAAAAATCGAGGCAGAAGACAGGTTTGCGGTGTATGAAATTGCGCGAGTGTCGGGGCATACTGTTGAATCTCTTTCAAAAAAAACTGATTTTAATTTAAAAGGGATTTTTAATATCCAAAAGTTTGAGTATATGATTAGTCGTGTCAAAGATGATGAATTGGTGATGGTGACTCGTAATTTAGGATCTATGATTGTCGCAGGATTGCCTTTGCCTCGGTCATTATCAGTAATAGAAAGGCAGAGTAAGAACCCAAGATTGAAAGGTGTTATGAAAGACATCTCAGAGAATATTAATAAAGGCGAACAGTTCTATCAAGCACTGGAGCGACATCCTAAAATTTTTAATGATCTATATGTTGCGATGATTAAAGCGGGGGAAGAAAGTGGAGGATTGTCTGATGCTCTAAAGACATTAAGCATCCAGATGGAGCAGGCGTCTTCTTTGAAAAAGCGTATAAAAGGAGCGATGATGTACCCAGCGATTGTTATTATAATTTTAGCTATTATTGGTATTTTGATGATGATGTATGTGATGCCTACTATTACGGCTACTTTTGAAGGTCTTGGTACAGAGTTACCGGGAACAACGCAGGCCCTTATAAATATCAGTAATTTTATGAGTCATAATGCGTTCCTCACTTTCGCATTACTAGGTTTGTTTATTGGATCGGTAATAACATTTTTTAAATCAAAAATTGGTAAGAAAACTTCTTCATGGATAATTCCTAAATTACCAATTATAGGAACTATGGCAAAAGAAGTAAATGCAGCACGTACCGCACGCACATTGTCATCCCTTCTGTCCGCAGGAGTGGATGTTATTCGGGCATTAAATATTACAGAGCAAGTTGTACAAAATTATTACTATAAACAAATCATTGCAGAAGCAGCAATTCGAGTAGAAAAAGGCATGCCACTATCGGAAGTGTTTATTCAAAGAGATGATTTGTATCCTATTTTGGTAGGAGAGATGATTTTAGTTGGCGAGGAAACAGGGGGTATTTCCAACATGTTAAATGAGCTTGCGATATTTTACGAGAAAGAAGTGCAACAAAAGACCAAAGACTTATCAACTATAATTGAACCTATTTTGATGGTTGTAATTGGAGGTGTTGTGGGGTTTTTTGCATTAGCAATTATTGCGCCGATTTATTCAGTAGGAGACAGTATCCAATAATCAATAGTATCTAACATACGCAACAAATTTATAAAATGAGACATAAAATAACATCATCTAAATTTCAGATTTTGCTAGATTGTTCAAATTTTATTTGTGA
>CAZADB010000003.1:0-13290 GCA_964483835.1 uncultured Candidatus Saccharibacteria bacterium | reverse complement strand
TGACTTTACGAAATTATGGATTGGATTGAATTTGAGAGGTTTGAATAATAGAGGGAATAGGGGTAAGGGGAAGGAAAAAACAAAGTTTTTTCCTTCCCCTTACCCCAACAACGCAGGTTTTTCTTTTGTGGAACTTATAGTAACAGTTGCCATTTTCGCATTAGTGTTTGGGGGGCTTTTTGGAGCATTTCAACTGATGACAACTTTAGTTGAACAATCCAAAGCAAAAGCAGGAGCACTTTCCATGCTGTCTTCCAAAATGGAATACATACGATCGTTGCCATATCATTCTGTAGGTACATATGGCGGTGTGCCTGCTGGGAATATACAACAACACAGCACTTCTACTCTTAATAGTATCGAATATTCAAGACGTGTACTCATTCATTACATTGATGATGTTGCAGATGGTTTTGGATCGGATGATTCTAACGGGATATTGTCAGATTATAAACAAATAAAAATAGAGTACACATGGGCCATACGAGGTAAAATTAATAAAGCTTCTTTAGTGTCAAATATTGTACCTATTGGTATTGAATCAACAGCAGGTGGCGGCACAATTAGAGTAAATGTTTTTGATGCTATTGCTTTACCTGTTGCTGGAGCTTCTGTACGTTTTATCAATAGCACCACTACACCTCCTATTGATACGATTAGATTTACAAATTTCGATGGAGTGGCGGATCTTTCAGGGGCACCCGCGGCAGCAAATTATGAAATAATAACAACACACATTGGGTATTCAACAGACAGAACTCACGTGGCAACAACAGAAAATCCCAATCCTCAAACACTCCCTGTGTCGGTGCTTGAAAGCCAGATATCAACGATGAATTTTCAGATAGATAGATTAAGTAATTTGTTAGTTAGGACAGTATCTCCAGCAACTTATGAAAGTTTTTCTGATGAATTTAATGATGGTTTGCTTATAGCAACAACCTTAAATACAGAAGTTTCTGCTGGCACTCTTTCATTAACGCACGTTTCTGGAATATATAGTACCAGCGGAACAGCGCAAAGCATCAATATTACACCGACAACAATAGAGTCTTGGCATTTATTTGCTTTTTCTGCAAACACGATAGCTTCTACAGATGTTAAAGTTTCTCTTTTGTATAATAATGCAGGAATTATGGAGCTTGTGCCAGATGTAGATTTACCAGGCAATAGTTTAGGATTTTCGCATTCTCCTGTTGATATATCAAGTTTGAATATTACTTCATACAGAGAGCTTGCACTACATGCAACTCTTTCAACATCAGATACAACTGTAACACCTCATTTGGATAATTGGGGCATTACACATGCTGTATCCCAGCAGTCATTACAGGATGTTCAGTTATCAATAGCAGGAGCAAAATCTATTGGAACTGATTCTGATTCACAGCCTGTATTAAAATACACAGATGTAGGCGTTTCCGATACCTTAGGACAGTGGCAACAAAATGATATTGAATGGGATGTGTACACTATACTTGTTACTTCTCCACAATTTCAGATACGTGAAATTTGTCCCATGTCTCCGTATTCGCTTAATCCAAACACATCTACAGAAATGAAGATTACTCTTGGTTCTGTGTCGTCACATTTTTTACGAGTATCGGTAAGCAACAGTGATGGTGTGCCAATACCACACGCGGCAGTGCAATTACAAAATACAGGCGTAGATGAATTGGGTGACACTTCGCTGTGCGGGCAGGTGTATTTTAATAGTGTAAATTTATATACTGATGATAACTACACACTAACAGTATCTGCCACAGGCTTTACGGCTGAAGTAATATCCAACGTCATTGTCGACAATGATAGTGAAATACATATAATTTTGAATTAATATAATAAATACCATGTTAAATTATTTTAAGAATAACCAAGGAATGACATTGATAGAAATGCTTATTGTTGTGTTCCTTTTTTCTATTCTTATGGTTGCGTTAGGGAACACTGTCGCGTCGCTTTATAGTGCTCATTCACATATAATTTCACAGACATACCAAGTGAATAATGCACGACAAGGCGTGCAGACATTTGTTCGAGATGCCCGCGAGATGACATTTTCCGACAATGGCGTATTTCCATTAGCTCGAATGGAGGAACATCTCATAGGTTTTTATAGTGATATTGACACAGATGACAGTGTGGAGTATGTAGAATATGAGCTGATAGCAGAAACTACTTTAGTAAAACGTATACATAATGCAGTAGGTACTCCAGCTACATATAACAAATCCGTTCCTGACGAAGTACATATTTTATCTATATATGTTCAAAATATTCTGCAAGACAAACCAACTTTTACATACTATGATATGAACGGCATGGTAGCAACACCAGAGTCATTGATAACAGACATACGATTTGTGACGATTCAAATTATTGTTAATATTGACCCCGTTCGTAATCCAGGAGAGTTTATGTTGCGCTCAAGCGCGGCGCTTCGTAATATAATTGGTAATATATGATTATAAATAATATAAAAACAAAAGGAGCTCTTCTTGTATTGGTATTGGTATTTGGTGCGATGTTTTTCGTGATGATAGCGGGGTTTATGGGTTCTGTTGTTACCCAAAGTAAAGTACAAGAAAATAAATACCAACAAGAGAAAGCCAGAGAAATCGCAGAAGCAGGATTGAATTATTATAAATGGTTCTTGGCACACAATCCAGATGACATAACCCACGGAACTGGATTGCCAGGTCCTTTTGTAATTGAATACATCGATCCAGAGTTAGGGGCTATAGGTGAATTTTCGTTGGAGATTTCGAGTCGCTCTTTTTGTGGTGAAATATATTCAATTGAAATTATGTCAACAGGACGTACGTTTGCAGCACCGACATTGACTCGTACTGTATTTGGACGGTATGCTCGACCGAATGTATCTGAGTATGCGCACATTATAAATTCAAGTGTGTGGGCAGGTGCTGACAGAACTATCATCGGACCATATCATTCCAATGGAATTATCCGCATGGACGGTTTAAATAATTCTACTGTTACAAGCGGTCAGGAAAATTGGGTATGTGATGGATCGTTGCCGTGCAACCCTTATTCAATTGGCGCTACGTTAGACGGAGTATATGGATCTGGACCCAATAGTGATTTATGGAGTTTTCCTTCTACACCTATTAATTTTACGGGACTTACGGCAGATCTTGCAAATATAAGATATAAAGCCGAGCATGTTGGGGGGATTTTTATACCACCTTCCCAAGAGTACGGATACCGAGTTACGTTTTTGAGTAATGGAGATGTTCAATTTAGAACTGTTGATAGAACATGGAGGCATTGGGAGTATTCTCATAGTGACGGATGGAGCATAGAACGTAATCTTATTCGAGATGATGATCCGTTTGTTACAATGACTATAAATCCATCATGCCCTGTTATTTTTGTAGAAGACAAGGTTTGGCTTGAGGGAGAAATTCCTTCGAAAATAACAATAGTAGCAGCTGACACTGATACTCCTGGAGTTGATCCTTCGATTATATTGCACGGGAATATCACCTACACCAACGATAACGCTGGACTGTTGGCTATTGCAGAGAATAATATGCAGATTGGGTATGATGTGCCTAATGACATGATTTTAAATGGTATTTTTATTGCACAAAATGGTAGTTTTGGTAGAAATCATTATTTTAGTTCTTCACGTGGCGGAGATAGATTTAGAAATTCGTTAACTATCCACGGCACCGTTGTATCCAACGGTAGAGTAGGTACAAAATGGACATGTGGAGGATGGTGTTCAGGATTTAATATTCGTCATAATTCATACGACCGAGCATTAGTAGACAACCCACCACCACTAACTCCCAGAACATCAGACGACTACAGATTTGTCCAATGGCGAGATATAGAATAACCAGAGCAGTCAGATTAACCCTTACTTGGATTGCTCCGTACTGCTTTACTCCCTTTGCCAACGAAAAGTCCAAAGCAATCCAGAGAAAGTAAAGTTTCGTGGAGTATAGAAATGGTTGTAGTACGTCCGGTTAAGACTATCGATTTTATGACTGCGTCATCACCGATTTTTTCACCCGAACTCATGATCAAAATCATGACGAAGGTTATGCAACATACAGAGTTGGTCGGAGTGACGTGGGACTTCACGCCGAAGCCACCACGTACTAATGAGTTAGAGTAACTTGCTCCTGTAACAAAACAACTACGTCCGTCATCGATATACTAATGGCGGGCTTTTTTATAAAATGTATTTAATTCGTTACGTAGAATAAATACAGTAGTCTGACTACTGTATTTTTTCAAACAATTCATTTTTTATAAATGAAGGATGTGGTCTTGTGATACAATTTTGGTTATGGTAAAAAAAATACATAAGCTACTTATTATTGGAAATTGGAAAATGAATCCAGAGACATTAGGGAAGGCTAGGAAATTGTTTTTAGGTATTCATAAAGAACTTGGACGAAAAAAACTTAAGACAGCAATCTACATAGCTCCTCCATTTCCTTTTCTTTCAGAAATGCGTAGATTATCCCCATCGCAACGTGTTGGACTGGCTGCACAAGATGTGTATTTTGAAAATATTGGTGCTTATACTGGGGAGGTGTCGTTGTCTATGTTGAAAAGTGTGGGTGTAACATCGGTAATAATTGGTCATTCTGAACGTCGATTAGCAGGAGAGACTGATGAAGAAATATACAAAGACATTCAAGCTGTTTTGAAGACAAAAGTCACAGCAATTATTTGCATTGGTGAAAAACAAAGAGACGAAAATGGAAATTATTTTAATATTGTGGAGGCACAGTTGCTTTTTGCAATAAAAAATATTCCTAAATCAAAATTATCTCAAATTGTGATTGCTTACGAGCCTGTATGGGCAATTGGAACTGGAGCAACCGCCACAGCTCAAGATGTGCAGGAGATGAAAATATTTATACAAAAAATTATCGTAAATCAGTTTGGACGTAATGCGATAAAAAAAGTTCGCATACTTTACGGAGGTTCAGTAAAGAAAACCAACGCACTTGAATTATTAAAACATGGAGATGTTGATGGTTTTTTAATTGGTGGCGCGAGCTTGAATCCAAAAGAATTTACAGAAATTATTTACATAGCAGAAGCATATGCAAAAAATGCCATTTAAAAGCATCATAGAGTGCAAAGATATTAAAGGGAAATATATTTTCCTTCGAGCGTCTATCAATGTTCCCATTGTTAGAGAAGAGGTAAAAAATCAATTTCGTATTACAAGAGGATTGGCTACAGTTCGGTATTTAGTTGATAAAGGAGCTCGAGTTATTATTGCAGGACATATAGGACGCGATGGAAAAATATCGACAAAAGCAGTGGCAGATATTTTCGCAAAAAAGATGCCAACAGTATTTTCATCTCAAGTTTTAGGGGAAGAAACACAAAAATTACGCAATTCACTTAAAGATGGAGAGGTGTTGTTTATAGAAAACTTACGAAGTTGTAAAGAAGAAGCGGAAAATGATTTAGAGTTTGCAAAAAACCTAGCATCACTTGCTGATATATATGTAAACGATGCATTTGCAGCATCTCATAGAGAGCATGCATCGTTGTCAGCTATTACTAAGTTTTTACCATCATATGCAGGATTGAATTTTGTGAATGAATATACAGAACTTAAAAAAGCTATCACGCCAGACGTTCCGTCTCTATTTTTAATTGGAGGAGCGAAGTTTGATACTAAAATACCATTACTTGAAAAATTTTTAGATATTTACGATAATATTTTTATTGGTGGAGCTTTAGCAAATGATTTCTTTAAAGCCCGAGGTTTTGAATTAGGGTCGTCTATGGTGTCTGATATTGTATTGCCCAATAGCTTGAGTGCCGATAATTCAAAAATTCTATTGCCGATAGATGTTGTGGCTGTAAAAGATGGAGTGTCTAGAGTAACAACTCCAGATAACGTAAATGCTGATGAGTGTATATTAGATATGGGACCTAAAACAGTCCAAATGCTTTCAGGATATATAAAAAATGCAAAGATGATTTTATGGAATGGTCCGTTTGGTGATTATGAAAAAGGATTTGAGTCACAAACATCTGATGTGGCAAAATTAATTGCTGAGGATGATAGTTACTCTATTGTTGGAGGAGGTGATACAGTAGCCTCTATTGATAAGCTTGATGTTCAAGAAAAATTTAATTTCCTTTCAACTGCTGGTGGAGCAATGTTAGTGTTTTTAGAAAGTGAAACACTACCCGCTATTGAAGCATTAAATACCAGCCCCAACAAACCACCCAACATAAAATCTTAAAATTAGGATACCTCCGAAGGGTCGCCCTTCGGAGGACACTTATATATTGGCTAATATGCCTATATTCTACCATCTTTTGCCTATGTTTTCACTGTGGATAAGAGGGAGTTTGGAAGCAGTCCCATTAAGCTTCATCTATTGCTGCGATAATCTGTGTTGCCACAACCACTAGTTCTTCGTTGGTTGCTTCGTAAATTTGGGGCATTATTTCTCCCAATGCTTGATCAGTATGTTTCATAGGGTAGAGTTTTATATGTACATGAGGAACATCAAATCCCTCAATCACCAAACAAGTGCGTTTTGCATTCAGTGCCTTATCAGAAGCTTTTGCAATCATTTTGGCTATTGTAAACAAATGTAGATATATGTCATCTTGTAAATCAAAAGCATAATCCACTTCTATTTTTGGGATTACTAATGTTTGACCTTTAACTGCTGGATATTTATCTAAAATTACTACACAATACTCATCTTCATATACCAGATGTGCAGATTTTTTTTGGTTGATTATTTTTGTAAAAATTGAAGTAGACATACGGGAAATATAATTATTATATTTACAATGGTATCATAAACTAATTAATTATGACTAATTACACAACGTCTGAGCCTGTTCCGAAACAAGTTCAAGAAGAGTTAAAAAAATATTCAACATTTCTTCAGCAATTATTATATACACGAGGAATAAAGACGGAAATAGATGCCCAAAGATTTTTATATCCTTCGTATGAGAAAGATCTACACAATCCAGCTCTATTAAATGATATGGACGTTGCTGTTGAACGAATATTAAAAGCAATAAAAAATAAAGAGAAAATTGTTATATACAGCGATTATGATTGTGATGGCATTCCTGGGGGAGTGGTATTACATGATTTTTTTAACTCTATAAAATACACAAATTTTATAAATCATATTCCTCATAGACATTATGACGGATTTGGATTGAGTAAAGATGCAGTAGGTATGCTTGCAGAAAAAGGTGCGTCACTTATCATTACTATTGATTGTGGCGTAGCAGATATTGAAGCAGTAAACAAAGCAAATCAGATTGGTGTTGATGTAGTTATTACAGACCATCATCAGGCAAAAAACGACCTTCCAAAAGCAGTGGCAATTGTAAATCCTCAGATTGGTAATTCATATCCATTTAAGGGTTTATGTGGAGCAGGAGTAATTTTTAAAGTAGTACAAGAGCTTATTAGAAAAGGAGATTTTGATCTAAAAGAAGGAATGGAAAAATGGTATTTGGACATGGTGTGCCTTGCAACTATTACCGACATGGTGCCTTTGTGTGATGAGAATAGAGTATTGGCTTATTATGGGTTAAAAGTTTTGCGAAAGTCACGCAGAATAGGATTAAAACATTTGATGTTGAAGCAAAAATTAAATCAACAGTATTTAACTGAGGACGATATTGGATTTACAATTGGACCTAGAATAAATGCATCGTCACGCATGGGTTCTCCAGAAGATGCGTTTGGTATGTTATCGACCGTTGATGAAGAAGAGTCCATTATGTATGTGGAGAGTTTAGAAAAATTAAATAATGCGCGGAAAGGAAAAGTATCCGCAATGACTAAAGAAATAAACAATAGAATGAAAAAACTTACTGAAATTCCAGCTGTGATTGTGTTAGGAAATCCAGAATGGCGACCATCTTTGGTGGGACTTGCCGCAAGCAAACTGGCTTCAGAATATAATCGACCTGTTTTTGTGTGGGGACGTGATGGGAATAAGAAAATAAAAGGTTCATGTCGGTCTAATGGAATAATCAGTGTTATAGCTATAATGGAATCAGTTTCAGAATATTTGTATGGGTTTGGTGGACATCATATGGCAGGTGGGTTTGAAATTAATGAAGAACATATCCACAATATATCAAATATAATGAATGAAGCCTTTGCAGAGATTGGAAATTCTGCGAACATTGATTCTGAATTAGTCATTGATATGGATATGACTCTGGACGGGATAACAAGCACAATAATTGATGAGCAAAAAATGCTTGCACCTTTTGGGGTGGATAATAAAAAACCTTTGTATAAATTTGTGAATGCAACACCCACGGAAGTTTCTGTTTTTGGTAAAACAAAAGAGCATACAAAACTACAATTTAACACCACAGGACATGCCAGAGAAGCTATTGCGTTTTTTAAGAAGCCTGCAGATTTTACAGTTGAGCCAGTTGCAGGAAAACACATCACTCTTTTGGCTGAGATAGAACAGTCATATTTTATGGGACGCCTGCAAACACGCCTTCGTATTGTAGACATTGTAAAATAAATTTATGGTTTTATTACTGTTGTGGCGTTTGTTGGAGATGGTATAACCTATTTAAGGATTGTGGTATAGTTGAAAATTGTAGTCAGGGAATAGAATTATTTATATAATATATCCAGATATGAAAAAAATTACCGTATTTACAGATGGAGGAGCTAGAGGAAACCCAGGCCCTGCTGGCATTGGCGTACTGGTTCTTAATGAAAAAAAAGAAGTTCTTGGTGAAGTGTCTGAGTTTATTGGAGATGCAACTAATAATGTTGCGGAATATACTGCTGTGATAAAAGCGTTGGAATACATGAAGACTATTTTTGATGATACTAAAGCAGTTCAAGTTTCATTTAATTTAGATTCTCAATTGGTTGAACGGCAACTTAATGGGGCGTATAAAATAAAAGACGCAACTCTTAAGATTTGTTCAGATGAGATTAAGGTTTTGATGAGTGAATTTGCATCAGTAACATTTACTCATATAATGCGCGAAGACAACAAAGAAGCAGACAGACTAGCAAATAAAGCAATGGATAAAGCAAAGTGATTTTGTTAGTCTGACTAACGTGAAAATAATGAAAATATGAATGGGTGGTATTTTTATACGGCAATCATTGGGTTTATGCTTGGGATTGCTGGGGCATCATTATATTCTGTCAGTTTTGAATTTATTGTGTTGGTGGTTATGTTGTCTGGAGTGGTGTGGTGGATTGCGTACAGAGAAAGCTCCGCTTCCTCTGTACGCAATCTGTTTTTAATATCGCTATTTCTCATTTCTTCATCTGTCGGAATGGTTCGTTTAGAACTTTTTGTGCTTGATGATACAAATGCAATTTTTGAATCTCAATTAGAGTCGCATGTTGTTATGCAAGGGGTGGTTACACGCGAGCCAGACATGCGAGAAAATTCCGTACATTTGTATGTGCAGGTTAGTAATGAAATAATTTTAGTAAAAACATCTAGACATTCAGATATATCGTATGGTGATCTTATTCAATTTGAAGGACGACTGGTTCAGCCACAATCATTTGAAACTGATTTAGGGAGAGTATTTGATTATCCTATGCATCTTAGGGTTCGTAATGTGTCCTATATGGTTAATTTTGCAAAAGTAGAACTTCTGGAAACAGGACATGGAAATGTATTCATTTCCTATATTTTGATAGGTAAAAATCATTTTGTAGATAGTATTAAAAACATTTTACCTGAACCAGAGCTAGGATTAGCACAGGGGCTTTTGCTTGGAATGAAGCAGTCTTTAGGGGAGGAATTAGAAGACGCTTTTATTACAACAGGGATTATTCATATTGTTGTATTGTCTGGGTACAATGTAATGCTGGTTGTAATTTTTATTACATATATGTTGTCATACATACTCCCATTTCGAGCTCGTATGTGGTTTGGTATTGGTGCAATTATTTCTTTCGCTATTATGGTTGGACTATCTGCCACTGTTGTGCGGGCAAGTATTATGGCAGCACTTATACTTATCGCACGCAATTTTGGACATAGTTATGCTGTAATTCGAGCGCTTGCATTTGCGGGGTTTGTGATGGTGGTACTCAATCCACATTTGTTATTACATGATGTGGGGTTTCAACTCTCATTTTTGGCTACGTTTGGTCTAGTTATGTTTTCTCCGTATATTGAAAAATATGTAACATTTATGCCTTCGTTACTTCATTTGCGAGAATTTTTAACTGCGACTCTTGCAACTCAATTATTTATTATGCCAATATTGTTATACAGCATTGGAGAATTTTCAGTCGTGTCGGTGGTTGTGAATGTACTGGTGTTGCCTATGGTTCCTGTTGCAATGCTACTTACTTTTATAACTGGGATAGTCGGATTATTGTCGGTGACAGTTGCGTCGTTGATAGGATTTATTGCGTATCTGTCTCTTAGTTACATAGTAGCTATTGCTGTATTTTTTGCACAGATTCCATTTGCCTCATTTACAGTGCCAGCGTTTTCGTTTTGGGTTGTGGTCATTAGTTACGTACTTATCGGATATTTGTTGTACCGGTTACATCAAAAACCATCAGAAGAAGATAATTTGATATCAGATGAATTATTTGATTGGGAGATAGAAGATGAACAAATAATAAAAAAAAGATTGGAGGCAGAGTCACTGCGTGACTCTGCCTCCAATCAACTCCCAACATTCTATCGATAATTATACTCTTGATGACACAACTTCCCAATTTAGGTTGATAAAAAATGCATCTATGTATAAGATCTTTTTTGATGGAGGATAATCTAGCATGTATGAATGTTCCCACATATCCAACGCAAGTATAATGTCCAAATCCGCCAAGTGTCCTAATTGCTGTTCGTCTACCCACGTGCATACTATTTGATTAGTTTGTCTATCTATATAAGCCATTACCCAACCAACTCCTCGTGTCATTGCAATATTCCGAATATGTTTTATGAAATTATCTACAGATGTAAATTGTTTTTCAATAAGCGTTAGAAGGTTTCCTTTTGGAATTATTTTACTCCCACCTTCAAATTGAGTGAAGTAGTATTCATGATTGCGCATACCTCCAAATTCAAATCCAAGCCGTCGTTGCATTTCTGATTTTGCGTATAAGTCTGTTACGTTATCTAATTCTGAATGGATATGATTAACATGCTTTACATATCCTGAATATAGACTGAGATGTTCAGATATTGTTTTTTGAGAAATTCCTTTAAGCTCTGGGATATCAAATGTTTTTGTTTTGTACATATATAAATAATCGTTATGTTAATTTTAAGTGTACCATAGTAGACAATGTCAGATATGGTGGCAAAAGTAAGATTATTTATATTATTTTTACTGTTCGTAAGTATCGTGATTTTATGGGTTATGCTCAACGCAGGCAGAGGCGATGTTCGTGATTATTTATTAATACACTTTTTAGATGTTGGGCAAGGAGATGCGATTTTTATTCAAACACCAAATGGTATAGATGTGCTTATTGATGGCGGGCCAGACAACAGTGTGCTGAGAGGCTTGTCAAAGCATATGCCTTTTTTTGACAGGAACATAGACATGGTTGTAGGCACGCATCCAGATACTGATCATATCGGCGGACTGATTGATGTTCTTGATAGGTATTATGTGTCAAATATTCTAACTACTAATAATGAAGGAAGAAGCATTGCTGCATCTGTATACAAACAGTCAGTTAAAAATGAAAATGCGTCAGTTGTGATTGCAAGACATGGGCAAGTATTTCAACTAGACGAAGATATTTTTTTAGAGGTATTATTTCCTATGTATGACACAAAAGGATTAGAGAGTAATACGTCGTCCATTATTTTGAAATTGGTTCATGGCGACATCGAGGTGTTATTTATGGGGGACTCTCCGAAACGAATTGAGAAGTTTTTAGTCAGACAGGAAATTGATTTAGATAGTGATGTATTAAAAGTTGGACATCACGGATCACTCACGTCTACTTCCGAAGTATTTCTTTATGCAGTTTCTCCGCAATACGCAGTAATATCTGTTGGGCAAGACAGTCGTCATGGACATCCTCATGCAGAAGTAGTAGAACGATTAATCAGTCACGGTGTGCAAATTTACAAAACTGGCAAAGAAGACGGAGTTACATTTGTAAGTGACAGTATGAAGGTGTGGAGAGAGTAATGTAATACTCTAAAAGTAATCCAAGAATTCAAATGAGATAAATTTATTCTGATTTATGTGAGGTTTAGAACATCAACTTATATATTGTCCAGATACACAAAAATCCCCACATGTTATAGTATGTTTATAAATGAAATGATATGTCTACCGATCCACTTACAATTCTGTTTGGCAGCCAAGCTAGGGTAAAATTACTTAGATTTTTCTTATTTAATCCCTCAAAGGAATTTACTTTTGAAGACATATCTCAAAGAGCGCGTCTTGTAAGACGAACTGCACGCACAGAAATGTCTGTACTTGAGCGTGCTGGAGTGATTAAGAAAAAACAAATATATGCACCCAAAGAAGAGGGAAGCGCAGTAAAAGTGCGTGTATCAGGATATGTTTTGAATAAAAAATTCACCGAATTTCAAGCACTTCAAACTTTTTTATTTGAAACGGCACCCATAAATGGACAGAAGGTATTAAGTCATTTACGCAAAGCAGGACCTATAGATTTTTTAACAGTCAGTGGAGTGTTTGTAAAAGATTTTGAAAAACGTCTGGATATTTTGCTTGCCATGAACAAATTGCCTGAAGCAAAAGTGAAAAACGCAATTCGGGCACTAGAAGCTGAGCTTGGTATAGAGATTAGATTTGCCTCATTTACCTCTGCAGATTTAATTTATCGAGTTGGCATGTATGACAAACTTATTCGCGATGTGTTTGATTACCCCCATAAAATTATCATCGACAAGATTTCTATTCAAGATGAATTACATCGCCCATAGTTAAAATTTACGCATAAAATTAGCCGCAGGAGAATCTAAAAAAACCGAAATTATTTTAACTAAATCACAAAATAAGTTAGTCTGACTAACTAATACCACTCTCTGGATCGCTTCGGCCTGCGGGCTCGCAAATACGGACGGTGTAAAAATGACAAACAACCACCTGAGAAAATGTTCAGACACTTCCGCATTCTAATTTTAAGATTTTATTATGTAGAATGAATACGGTAGTCAGACTACTGTAAATACAGAATGAATACAGTAGTCTGACTACCGTATTCATTCAAAGTTACACCACGCCGAATGAACGTAGCGATAGCGCAGTGAAAGAGGGGAATGCTTGCATCGGGGA
>CAZADB010000002.1:0-19621 GCA_964483835.1 uncultured Candidatus Saccharibacteria bacterium | reverse complement strand
ATTATCAACAAATTCCTCACTTTCCCCAAATAATCTCAAGAGTAGTCAAACTAACTTAATTTATGAGGGACCAAACAATAAATTGTGTCTGATATAATTTATTGTTTGGTCCCAACTGAAAAGGCAAGGAATATGTCGTGAAAGATGGCGATGTAATAGAGTTTATGATTTAAACAGAACTTTTTAGTCATGATTACTGACATTAACAAAAATACTACAAAAAATAAAATAGGTTTTTTGCGTAATGGTTTGTTGGGGATGGTATTATTGAGTACCTAAGGATTTACAATGAAATAGAATGCCAACTTAATAAAGGAGCCAATCGAAATATATTTCTGACAGAGCATAGAGAAGATTACGATAAACATATATCAGCGTTTCTGGAAGGTAAGTTTATTTCTCAATAACTATATGGAAACTAAAAACTTAATTTGCAACACAAAGAACATAACTTATAATAAAGGATACATTACACTGCACTTAGAATTAAACGAATTGCCTTGCACCCACATTCTTCGTGACCATACTTTTGTCAAAAAGAGTTCTTTTCACGTTAGTTTATTATGTGTTAAAAATATTCTTTCAAGGCATAAAAGTTTGGAAAGAATGATATTGGAATTATTTTGTGAATTTATAAAAGAAAAAGAAGTTTCATTCGATGCCTTTACAGGAGAGCTACGATTAATTCATGATGATGAAAGAAGAAGGAAAAGCATAGTTGTGATGTGTAATATATTTTGGTTAGATGAATGCATTAATCATATTAGTACTAAACTTAATATTAAAATTTCAGCTCAGCCCGCCCATGTTACTTTATATACATTAGGAAAAGATTTGGGCATTGGCGTAAATAGTTTTACAGACCTGAACAATTGTTCTGAAATCATCATAGATTCAAAACTTTTAGAATTGGTAAAAATTCAAAAATAAATGAGAAAAGTTTTTACACTATGTATAATAAGAAAAGATGACAAGATTCTTCTTGGTATGAAAAAGCGAGGTTTTGTGGAAGTACAGTAGTCATGGAAGTACAGTAGTCTGACTACTGTACTTCCAACAAACCACCCAACATAAAACCAGAAAATTAGGCTACGAAAATGAAAAAATTTTCTCATTACGTTTGCAAAGACGGAGAATGGTACAAAAGACTTGTTACCAAATAATTTTGTAGCCAAAATTTCCAAATTTTGGCTACAAATTCCAAAAAATTCGTTGAAATATCCAGATATTCTGCCTCATTTTTTGAAATTTTCGCACAAAATTATAAAATTTTCATCAAAATCTTATTTGGTAACAAGTCTAAAGACAGTAGACGGAGTATAAGTGGCAACAAGCTCTGGATTGCTTCGGTTGCACCTAGCAAAGACGGCGATTAACATATCACAAAGACGGGTGATGCAAAATTAACTTTGAAGATTATAAGAGTGTAGGTTTAATGAGACAGTGCAACGCAGGTTATTTTTGCTGGGTTTAGAGGCAAGAGTGTGGCTTTTGCCTCTTGCATTGTGGCTCCGGTGGTTAGGACATCGTCTAGTAAAATAATATTTTTACCTTCTATATTTTGAGCATTATATTTCTTAACAGAAAAAACTCCTATAATATTTTGCTTTCTTTCTTCTTTAGATAGAGATGTTTGTTTTTTTGTCTCCGTTGTTCGACACAGAACTCGTTCATATATATGTACGTCAGGATTTGTTTGTATCGCTTTTTTGACAACTTCGGTTACTTGATTATATCCACGATCTTGCTTACGTTTCCTGCCAAGAGGTATAGGAATTATAATTGTTTCAGCTGGAAGAGTGTCAACATATTTGTGCAACACCGAGCTCAGGAACTGATAAGCTCTTTTATTGTAATTAAACTTCATTAAATAAATAGATGCTTTTACGTATTTATTAGAATATGGCAATAGTACAGTTGTGTTCATATAAACAGTAGGTAAATATAAATTGATAAAATAGTCCACTGACACAGAGTTTAGAAGTATTTCCTTAGTAGAAGGAGGGAACAGAAAATATATAATATTTTTGTAATCCAGAAACATCGCTTTTAGTATACACGGAATTAGTGTTATTATATTGTAAATATGTTATTTGGTCTTTCAGAATTATTTTCAAAAATGGGTGCAAATACATCGACTTCTGTGAAGCATGTGGTAGGTATTGATATTGGATCGTCATCAATCAAAATTGTCGAGCTTATCCAAAATGATAATATAATAACCTTGAAAACATATGGAGAGCTCCAACTGGGTCCATACGGAAAGCAAGATTTAGGAAAGAACACTCGTTTGGAATTAGAGCAACAAATTGAAGCCCTTGTTGATGTGCTACGTGAATCAAAAGCAACAGCAACTTCTGGAGTTATGACACTACAGCTTTCAACTAGCTTTGTTACTGTGTTTAGTGTGCATGCAAAAACAGACGAGGATTTGAATCCAAAAATTCAGGTTGAGGCAAGAAAATATATACCTGTTCCTATGTCTGACGTTACTTTGGATTGGAGCGAATTGCCTATTTTAGGCAATGCTATTGAGTCAGTGCGTGAGGTTCTGGTTGTTGCTGTCCAGCATGACACGCAAGCTGAAACATTTAAGCTACTACAGGCGGTTAATATGACATCTCAACCAACAGAGATAGAAATATTCAGCTCTCTGCGTGCTGTATCTAGGTCAGATGATTCTACTATTGTGATTATTGATCTGGGTGCGGAAACTAGTAAATTATACATCGCTCATGAGGGGGTTATTCGTAAGATACATCGAGTGTTTGCAGGAGGAGCAAAGGCAACTGAATCTATTTCTAAAATGTTAGAAGTATCTTTTGAAGAAGCAGAAAATATAAAACGAAATTACTCCGCAGACGCAGAACATGCTTCAGTAATAAAGAAGGAAATCGTCTCAATATTTGAAAGACCTCTGCAAGAATTTAAGAGAGTTATAAATCAATTTGAATCAAAAAGCACAAAAAAAGTGTCTAGAATTATAATTACTGGAGGCTCTTCATCATTTATAGATATGCACAAATATGTGAGCTATATGTTGGATAGAGATGTGGAACAAGCTAATCCATTTACAAAAGTTTCATATCCTGTTTTTATGGAAGACACTCTGGAAGAAATTGCTCCTATATTTACAGTTGCCTTAGGTGCAGCTTTGCGTCCGTTTGAAACTACTAAATAACTGTCCACAGGTATTGATAAATAGAAGTCTTGTTGCACGGTATACTTACATACATGGATAATTCCAACAGAACATCATTTATTCCAAAAAGTCCTGTGCGCGGAGTAGTGAAACCTAGAGGGACTCGAAAAGTATTTATATTTAGTTACATATCGTTTGTATTATTTTTCGGGACACTTCTTGTGTCTGCAGGTACTTTTTTCTACAATCATTATCTTGATTCGCAATTGAGTGAACAAAAGAATAATTTATCAGAAGAACGTATTGCATTTAACCAAGCCAATCTTGAAAGAATTTTAGATTTGGATGTTCGTATGAGTGTTGCTTTTGATATCCTTGATAGACAGGTGTCTGTTTATAGGTTACTTACCGCGTTGGAGGACACAACGTTAAGCTCAGTTCAAATACAAAGTTTTGAATATAAACAAGCAGTAGATAACGAATTATCTTTATCAATGTCTGTTCGGGCTCATGATTTTAATGTAGCACTCTTTCAAAGAGAGATTTTCTCAGGCAACAACATACTCCAAGGAATAGTAATATCAGATATCCAATTTACAAATTCTGTAGATAGTGGGAGCGGGGCAGTCTCATCTGGAAATGAAGTTACATTTATGATTACAAAAGATCTTTCACCTAAAACTATTCATCACCCAGTATTAGTGAAAGAACCAGTTACAGAAAAAGCCATAGAAACAGAAGAAGTTACAGAAACAGAAGTCCTAACAGAAGAATATATTGAGACAGTGGAGGATTCTGCACCAGTTATTAAGACAGATGAAATGTTAGAAAAGGAAATAGAGGTACTTGGTCCAGATCCTGTGGACATTATCGGTCAATAGAATATATAATATGGAATATAAATCAATTACACAAATAATACTCGTCATCACTTCATTGGTTATTATTTTTACCTATATTCGACCAGCATTTGTTGATATAGAATCAATACAAGATGAGATTTTTAAATACTCTAACGCTTCAGATAAAGCACACGAACTCAATAATCTGTTGAAACACTTGATAAAAACTGAACAGTCGTTTTTAAATAAAGACTTAATTGCATTGTCATCTTATCTTCCTGACAATATTGACGATATGAGGGTTATGTCCGACATTGCTAATATTGTTGAACAAAGTGCGATGAAAATGATCTCTTTGAACTCAGGTGAATTGACTTCACCTACAGAAGATGTATTTTTTGAAGGGGAACCTGTTGTTTCAGACGGAACAACTCATTTAGATTTTAATCTTGAAGTCTCTGGATCATATTCTGGATTAAAATCCCTGCTCCGATTATTGGAACAAAATAAGTACCCTTTGGAGATTATTGAGCTTTCTTTAGGAAATTCGTCACAGGAAAGCTCTGGACCTACCTCAGTAACCGTGCAGAGGGATAGGGAAATGTATACTATTGTTTTGCGCACTTATTCATATTCACGTATAAGTAATTAATATTTTATTATGATCTCTCAATTTCAAAATTTGTTTATACTTATCGGAATAATTGCTCTGGCTGGGTTAGGGTATTATTTATTCATACAAAAAGATGCTGTTACATTAAACAATGAGCAAATCGATAATCAAATATCGATTGACACTTCTGAATTTCTACATCGACTAAATCATCTAAAAACAATTCAGTTAGATGGAGCAATTCTAAAAGATAACAGGTTTTTGACACTTATAGATTTCTCTGATGATGTTGCTCCCGTGCCTATTGGCAGAAGTAATCCTTTTGTACATAACAATTAAAATCAATGGATGTATTAGATAATTTAATTAAATCAGGAGCACTCACTAAAGAAGATGCTAATAAAGTTGAAGAGAAAGTTGCTGCCGACGAAATCTCATATGAAGAGGCTTTGTTAGGTATTAATATTAAAGATGATGTTGTGAGAGATGCGTATGCAAAATACTACGGGATTGAGTCTCTAATATTTTCTGAAAACAGCACTATTGATCAAACGGTTTTAAATTACATACCTGAAGAATCAGCTCGTCACTATCGAATGATACCGATACATATGACTGACGGCGTTCTCATTGTAGCTGTCAATGACCCAGACAATCTACAGCTTCGTGAGGCATTGAATTTTATTAGCACAAAAAACAATCTGCCGTTCAAGTTTATTTTTATGCTTAATCGGGATATAGAGCAAACACTTGATAGATATGAGTCACTTGTGGGCGAGGTGGATGATGCACTTACGTCACTTGAAAGTGAATTAAATAGCGAAATTTCTGAAAAAACAGATGGCACTAGTGATGTGACTAAAAAAGACCTTCGAAATTTGAAAGAAGACGCTCCGGTAACAAAAATTGTTGCAACAATATTGCGTTATGCGGTCGATGGTGGAGCTTCTGATATTCATATTGAGCCAACAGGGAAAAAAGTATCGGTTCGTTTCCGTGTGGATGGAGATCTTGCCAAAAGTTTGGAATTACCTAAAAAAGTACAGTCTGCAGTGGTGGCACGAGTAAAAATACTTTCACTAATTCGACTGGATGAAAGACGTAAACCTCAAGATGGTCGCTTTTCAGCGACATTTGATGGACGTAAAATTGATTTTCGTGTATCTGTATTTCCAACAAATCATGGTGAAAAAGTTGTTATGCGTATTTTAGATACTGCTCGTGGAGTGAGCACGTTAGAAGACACGGGTATTTCCAGACACAATCTTGACATTATTCGTAAAATGTTAAAAGAGCCATACGGAATTATTCTTATTTCAGGACCAACAGGGTCTGGTAAATCTACAACATTGTATGCAATGCTTTCAGAGGTGGATAAAGTAAGCAAAAATGTACTTTCATTGGAAGATCCAGTTGAATATAATATTTCTGATGTAAGTCAATCACAGGTACGTCCAGAAATTGGGTATACATTTGCAGAGGGATTGCGTTCTGCTTTACGTCAAGATCCGGATATTATAATGGTAGGAGAAATTAGAGATAAAGAAACTGCACAGTTGGCAATTCAAGCCGCTCTGACTGGACACTTGGTTCTGTCTACAATCCATACAAATAATTCTATTGGGGTTATTCCTCGTTTAATTGACATGGGTATTGATCCATATCTTATTGCTCCAACTCTGAAATTAGCCATGGCACAAAGGTTATCACGTAGATTGTGTGATGCAACTGGAGAAGAAATACAAATCGAAGGAGGGGTGCAGATAATGATTGATGATGCGTTTAAAACACTGCCAGAAAAATATAGAGATCGTATACCAACATCAAAGACAATGATGCACCCAAAACCTTCAGATGAATGTGCAACTGGAACAAAAGGACGAGTGGCGGTTATGGAAGTATTAGAGATAAGCAGTGATATTCAGGAATTAATTTTGAAAAATGGTTCTGAGGAGGATATATTCAATAAAGCCAGAGAAAATGGATTTATTTCGATTAAAGAAGACGCAATAATTAAAGCTTTAAATCATACTATTCCATATGAGGAAATGAATGTTTTTGGTACAAAAGTTGGGTTTGCAGAAGATGATTATGTTCAGAATGATAATAACTCTAAAGCAGATAATTCATACATAGAAGACAAGACATATTTAGTTCAATCTCCTCCAAATATCTCTGACGACAAAAAGCAGTCTCCCAATCCGTTGGTAAATTTATAAAGATTACATCACGGAGCTACGTCAAAACAGTCACTAGATTATTCCGCATAGATACTCTCGTGATAAAAATATTGTGCGAGGTAGTGAGTTTCAATAATTACCGTAGTAATACTAACTCAATACTTAAGTTAGTCTGACTAACTAATACCACCCTAGCAAACCATTCAACATAAAACCATAAATAGACTACAAAAACGAAAAAACTTTCACTGTACCTAGGTACAGTGAAAGTTCGCAAAGACGGAGAATTGTACGCAATCCAATACTAGACTTGTTACCAAATAATTTTTTTGCCAAAATTTCCAAATTTTGGCTACAAATTCCAAAAAATTCGTTGAAATATCCAGATATTCTGCCTCATTTTTTGAAATTTTCGCACAAAATTATAAAATTTTCATCAAAATCTTATTTGGTAACAAGTCTAGTGTGCGTAACCCGATTACGCACACTATATTTTGTTATTTAGAGTAACGTAGTCTGACTACCTTAACGTACAGTAACAAATGGTCTAGGAGTTTCCTAGACCATTTAGCTAAAAAAAATGCTCAAAATTCACTTTGTATTGTATGGGAGCAAGTCTTATGATATGTAGATAACTTATAAAAAAAAATATTCTTAGCGTATAATAACATTAGGGTTTGTCTGAAAATTTATTATATATTTGTTTATCTACATATGAAAATTTTACTTGTTGATGATGATTCATTTTTACGCGATATGTACGCAACAAAATTTATTGAATCAGGTGATGATGTTCAAACTGCAAAAAATGGTATTGAGGCACTGGAGATGTTGTCCAAATCTAAATTTGATGTTGTTTTAACAGATATATTTATGTTGGGTATGGACGGTATGGAATTGTTGTCTGAAATACAAAAAAGAAAGATACAGCCAGATTGTAAATATATTGTACTATCTAATAATGGCGAAGAGTCAGATATTGAAGAAGCTACAAAAGCTGGAGCAGATGGGTACATAATTAAATCCGAAACACTTCCTTTCGAAGTGGTTCACAAAGTGCATAACATAATTAAATAATATGGCAACAGTTGATTACAGTCGAGAATTAAGAGATTTAATTGATATTGTTGTGTCTGAAAATGGTTCAGATCTTCATTTTTCTGTCGGATCACATCCGATTGTTAGAGTCTCAGGCTCATTGATACCTCTTATTAAAAAACCCATACTTACAGACCGTGATGTTGAAGGGTTTGTAAAAGTTCTGATTAATGATACAAAATTTATTGAATACAAAGATAAAATGGAGGCGGACTTTTCATATTCCCGTTCTGACGGAATTCGTTTTCGATGTAATGCGTTTTTTCAAAAAGGATCAATGTCTATTGCACTTCGTTTGATACCAAATGTTATCCGTTCAATTGAAGAATTGAAACTACCTATAATTTTAGAAAGTTTTGCACAGAGGCCCCAAGGGTTCTTTTTATGCGTCGGGCCAGTTGGGCAAGGTAAATCTACAACCCTTGCCGCAATGATTGAATATATTAATCAAACAAAATCAGAGCATATAGTAACTATAGAAGACCCGATTGAGTATATTTATGATGCAAAGAAATCACTTATTGATCAGCGTGAGATTGGTGTGGATTCAGAAGATTTTCAAACTGCGCTTAGTGCCGTCTTTAGGCAAGATGTGGATGTTATATTGGTTGGAGAAATGCGTAATGCCGAAACAATTGGCACCGCAGTAACAGCTGCGGAAACTGGGCATTTAGTATTTTCTACATTACATACCAACACAGCAGCACAGACCATTGATCGTATTGTTGATTCTTTTCCAGCTGGACAGCAAGATCAGATTAGAGTACAGCTAGCTGGATCCCTTTCTGGTATTTTTTCACAGCGATTAATTCCACGTATTTCAGGTGGATTGATACCCGCGTATGAATTACTGATAAATAACAACGCGGTTGCAAATCTTATTAGAGAAGGAAGATCCCATGAAATCCAGACAGTAATTGAAACCGGTCTTGAGCTGGGCATGATTAGCATGAATCGATCTCTTGCAGATTTAGTAAAAAAAGGTGAAATTACTACCGAAAATGCTTTCGCTTACTCAGAAGACCCAAGAGGTCTAGAGCGATTAATTAGATAAAATTCATACCCACACAATATATTTTTGTTATTTTGATGTTGGTAGTTGGTGGTATACTAATATAGATATTTATATTCATGAAAACTTGATTCATCCAATAATTAATCCAATATGTTATTTAACTACAAAGCACTAGACCCGCACAATAATTCACACGAAGGAGTTGTTGAGGCGTCTAATGTGGATTCGGCAATTTCCAGAGTCCAAAAAGAAGGTTATACAATTATATCTATTAATCCAGTAGACGAAAAGAAGGGTATTTTGGATATTGAGTTTAACTGGTTTAATTCAGTGTCAAATAAAGAGATTGTAATTCTTTCTCGACAGATAGCAACATTGTTTGATGCACAGGTTTCATCGTTACGTATTTTTCGTCTACTTGCTTCTGAGATGGAAAATGCTCAATTAAGAACTGTCCTGAGTTCTATTTCAGACGAGCTTCAGTCTGGGAGTTCTGTTTCAAGAGCTTTATCTGCTCATCCTAATGTATTTTCTCCATTTTATGTAAATATGATTCGCTCAGGTGAGGAAACAGGGTCTCTGGATCAAGCATTTTCGTATCTTGCTGATTATTTAGATAGACAACATAAGGTGATTAGCAAGGTAAAGGGAGCTATGATTTACCCGGCATTTGTTATAGGTACTTTTTTTGCTGTGATGGGGCTTATGCTTACACTGGTTATCCCAAATATAGCCAAAATTCTTACTGACGCAGGACAAGAGTTGCCTATTTATACCAAAATAGTGATTGGATTTTCTAATTTTTTGACTAATTATATCGGTCTTTTATTTATCATGGTAGCAGCGGGAGGGTTCGCGTTTTGGAAATTTTCTAAGACAGAAGTTGGGAGACGTTTTATTGATGAGGTTAAAATATCTGCACCTATTATAGGTGATCTTAATAGAAAGCTATATTTAACCAGAATTTGCGACAATCTCTCAACAATGCTTACAAGTGGTATACCAATGGTTCAGGCTTTAGAGGTTACAGCCGACGTGGTTGATAATACAGTCTATAAAGAAATTTTAGAATATACATTACTTGAAGTGAAGGGTGGACGTTCGTTTGCAGACACTATTTCAGAGTTTCCAGAAATACCAGGTGTTATGTCGCAAATGGCAAAAGTGGGAGAAGAGACAGGAAACCTAGGTCAAATTTTAAGTACTTTAGCAATGTTTTATCGAAGAGAAGTAGAAAACGCAGTAGACACACTAATTAGTTTAATTGAGCCCATCATGATCGTGCTTCTTGGTCTTGGTGTAGGTTTGTTGTTAGTGTCGGTATTGATGCCAATATACAATCTCACGACTGCAATATAGAATTATGAATAAAGGAGTCAGGTACCTTTTCAAGCTCACATACAAAAGAACTACGTCTTTTATTGACTGTAAGTAGATAATTAATACAATACCCAACAAACGCCCCAACAGTAATAAAACCATAATCCTGTTTTACAGTAGTCTGACTACTGTAAAACAGGATTATGGTTTGTTGGGTATGGTATAAGTGACAATCCCACAAAAGTCTACGTTTGTATACATAACAACGATTCTGGATCACTCAGCTGGCAAAGACGGCAATTCTACAGAATAGTTTTTTTATTGTGAATATGAAAATATAGAATGTTTTCCACACGTTGTTAATTATTTTATTGAAATACCTCGTATAATGTATATATCTACATTAGACAAATGCAATGTGGAATTATATTTTTCTAAATTGAGTCTTACAGCTGATGACTGAATAAAAGAAATATAAATATTAACTTAAAAATAATTTATTATATGAAATTTAAACTAAATCAAGGTTTTACACTCATTGAACTTCTGGTTGTAATTGCTATTATTGGTATCTTAGCATCTGTTGTTCTTGCATCATTAAACACCGCTCGAGATAGAGGGGCTGATGCAGCTGCGATGGCAAATCTTAATAATATCAGGGCACAGGCAGAACTTGTGTTTAGCGATGTAAATCCAAATAGTTATGCTACTGTTTGTGCAAATGCAAATGTGACTGCTGGTACTCTAGCTGCAACAAATGCCGTCCCAGGAGAAACGTCTGTTTGCTTCGATACAGACGATGCATGGGCGGCAGGTATCACTCTTACAGATAGTCCAGAATTCTATTGTGTAGATAGCACAGGATTCGGCGGTGTGCTTGCAGCAAATCCAGTATTGTCTGCTACGGATCTTACTTGTAATTAATTTATAATTACACAAGACAGGAATTTTCTTTTGAGTGAACTTGTTTAGTTTGATTTTGTAACCAACAACATGATTTCTTGAACAGGATTATTAGAAAGTGATAGTCTGATGTAAATAAAAATACTCATAGTACAAACTATGAGTATTTTTATTTTCTAAACCCAAGAGCAGTCAGACTCACCTTGGGTTAGTTTGACTGCTCTTGGGTATTTTTGCGAGCCCACTTGGATTCGAACCAAGATCGCTGGTTTTGGAAACCAGAATTCTACCATTGAACTATAGGCCCTTGAAAACTTTTGTACTAAATATTGCACAGTGTATATATTACGAAAAAAATTGAATAAAATCAATCTCGTAGCCAGTGTAGGATTGTCGAATATGCAGACTGTGTATCGTTGTTGTTTATCCAGACAATAGAAGAATCTTTTTTTAGCCACAAATTTTGTCTTTTTGCATATTGCCAATTTTTCTCTACAAATTTTTGCAAGAAAGCTTCTTCGTTTATTTCTTTGTTATAAAGCTGAAGACCGAGAATGTATTCAAAACCTATTTCGTTCAATCGTTGGATTGTAATTCCTTGTTTAAGCAGTATCTCGATTTCTGTCATAAAGCCTTCGTCTAACCATTGTTTGGCTCGATTGTGAAAACGTAGTCTCAACTCTTCTTTTTCACATTTAATTCCAATTGTAAGCACACTGTAATTTTCTTTTACAGGAATTTGCGGAACTTTCCCAAGTGTATCAATAATTTCTAAAGCACGAATCAGTCTGCGGGGATTTTTTGAGTCTATAGTTTTGGCTCGTGCGGGGTCGTGCGTTTTTAGTTTTTGAAATAATTCATTCGTGCTCATTGTTTCTAAGTGCTCTCGTAGTATAGAATTTCTAGGTACTTTCGGGTGTGTGACACGACCAAGAAGTATGTCTATATAAAAAAAAGTTCCTCCAGCAATAATAGGAAGATGTCCACGAGATACAATCTCTGCTATTGCGTTGGAAGCATCGATTTGAAAATCATCTACCGTATAAACATTGATAGGGCTGGCAACATCCAGTAGGTGGTGGGGGACATCTTGCATTTCTTTTGTTGTTATTTTGCCTGTGCCTATATTTAAATTTTTATATACTTGTCTCGAGTCAGCAGATATGATTTCACCAGAGAATTTCTTTGCAAGAGTAATTGATAGCGATGTTTTACCAGAAGCTGTTGCTCCTACAATTACAAGAATTTTAGGTTTTGTGTTATTCATATTCTTTGCATGGTATCATACTCATTGTAAAAATAATCAATATATAATTTGTATGAATGAATCAATGTTTGAACCAGTACTTGTACCACTAATCGTAGGTGATGAAGTACCAACGGATGTAACTTTTGAGGTATATCATAAAGACGATATTTTCGACATGAGTTTTAATGATTTACGAGGCAAGTGGAGTATTATTTTTTTCTACCCTGCGGACTTTACATTTGTGTGTCCAACTGAATTAGGAGAAATGTCTGCGTTATATAAAGAGTTCCAAGAAGTAGGAG
This sequence comes from uncultured Candidatus Saccharibacteria bacterium, assembly GCA_964483835.1. Lineage (GTDB taxonomy): Bacteria > Patescibacteriota > Minisyncoccia > Phycocordibacterales > UBA918 > OLB19. The sequence goes on along the minus strand of CAZADB010000002.1, from coordinate 6,957 downwards.
CGGAGATAGTATCAGTTTCAACCGATACTGCGTTTGCACATAAAGCATGGCACGACTCTTCAGAGTCAATAAAAAAAATCGAGTACCCCATGGCAGCAGATCCGTCTCATGATCTCGCTGATTTGTTCGGTGTGTTAATTGAAGAAAAAGGCATGGCACGACGAGGTACATTTATAATCTCTCCAGAGGGTATTATTAAATCCATTGAAATAAATGATAATGCAATAGGACGTTGTGCAAAAGAAACAATGCGTAAATTAAAGGCTGCAATATATGTAGGAGAAAACCCTTCTAATGTTTGTCCAGCAAGCTGGAATGAAGGCGATGACACTATCACACCTGCGGTTGATTTGGTAGGGAAGATATAAGAACCTGTTTAGAATCTAACCACTAAAATAATGCTAATAATATAGTTTCGGGTTGTCGTAGCTTAAAATATGGCTACAAATTATGTACCTTTCGTCAACGAATCTCGATTCGCCTCCCCAAACTACCTAATTTTCGCTCATATTTTAAGCTTCTTTGAACTCCGATGAGATGCTAAACAGGTTCTAAGAACGCAGACTATGAAAGAGCAGGTCTAATAATAATAGACAAAACAACGGCGCCTGCGGCGCCGTTGTTTTGTCTATGTAGTTGCTTATATCATCCCCAGCAAACCACCCAGCATAAAACCATAAAATGAGGCTACGAAAATGAAAAAACTTTCTCATTACGTTCGCAAAGACGGAGAATAGTACGCAATCCAGTAGTGTGCGTAACCGGGTTACGCACACTAAAAAAATCAACAATATTATGTATTACCTCATTTTTTTCAACTTCGTTTCGCTCAAAAAATTCTAAAAATTCGCTTTGTATTATAAGGGAGTAAGTCTACTGCTTACGTCGAGATATTTTCTTCTTCGGATTTAAACGCCAGAGTCATTCGTTGATCTTTGGGTTCAAATAACGAAATTTTAAATTTGTGTACACTTCCAAGAGGGAGTTGTGATTTAAGATGTTCTTCATTTTCAAATTCAGAAATATGCACCAGTCCCGCCACACCTTCTTCAATAGAAGCTAGGGCACCATGCTTATTGTATTTCAAAACAACTCCATTTACGGTATCGTTTTTCTTATATTTTTTAGATGCTGTGCTCCATGGGTTTTCTCTAAGTTGTTTGATAGAAAGTGAAATTTTATCATCTTTTACTTCGATAACTTTTACCTGCACCTTGTCTCCAATTTTAAATAATGCACGAGTGTCTTCTACCAAGCCCCAATCAAGTTCAGATATATGAACAAGACCTTCAAGACCATCTTCAATTTTGACAAAGACTCCAAAATCTACCGCTCCTGTGACTTCTCCGTCTAGCACGTTTCCTACTTCATACTTGTTTACTTTTTCTTCCTTCTCTTCTTTTTCTTGCGGATTTTTTTCAGAAAAGATTAACTTGCCTTCTTTTTGATCTGCGGTAATGATTGCTACATTCAAATGCTTTCCTGTAAAATCATTTAAAGCAGTGAGGATTTTACCTTTATCTCCATCTGCAACACGTGGATAATTTTCTGCAGAAAGTTGTGATACTGGTAAAAATCCTACGATACCTTGCCATTCAATAATCAGACCTCCTTTGTTTGCTTCTTTTACTTCCAGCGATAGAATGGTGTTATTCTTGACAGCTAATTCAGCATCTCCCCATATCAATGCCTGACGAGCTTCTTTAAGAGACAGTTCGATGTACCCGTCTTCATTAGATGTGTCTACGACTTTAGCAGAGATTGAATCACCAATAGAAATTTTGCGCAAAATATCTCTTGCGTTCATATATTCACGTCCAAAAATAAGACCAGATCCAAAAGGATGAAGGTCAACAATTACTCGGGCTCGTCCGATTGCAGATACTTTACCTTCGATTGTTTCACCAAGAATTGGTGATGTTGGGCTGTCTGTGATGTATGAGTGCATCACGCTGGCTTGTTGTTCAGTTGCTGTGTTTGACATAAATAATTTATGTTTTGTATCCGACGACACGCGTCTATACTGCCATGTCTCGTGGCCGTAAGCATCAGTACAGAGTTTAACGTGTGTCGCTAGAGATTAATAAACTTCATTTGAAGTGGAGAAACTATATCAGAAATATGCAAAAGAGGGAAGTATTTTATCATTACTCTTCACGAAATAGATGCAGATTATTATATGGAAGAATGCCCAAGGTGTAAAAAAACCGCCACTGGCGTGGCGGATTTGTATTTTGGGTCGGATGACTAACTCGCCCTCCTTTTCCAACGCACTGTTTTCGAGTATACTAATTACATTATGATAATTACGCATCATGGTGGGCAATGTTTTAAGGTTTCGTTTGGTGATACGATTCTTGCATTTGATCCCATATCAAAGAAATCAAAACTATCACCAGTAAAATTTGGCTCTGATATTATATTTGTGTCAATGAACCACGCAGATTTTGATGGGGAAGAACAAGTATCGCGCGGGAACAGAAAATCATTCGTCATAAACGGACCTGGAGAATATGAAATTGATAACGTTACAGCCCGAGGATATGGTGTCAAAACTACCTATGACAACATCGAACGTTACAACACTATCTATCAAGTATCTCTTGAAGGAATAAATCTTGTATTTTTAGGAGCATTAGGGGAGCCTGATATAGATCCAAAAATCTTGGGAGAATTGGGAGACATAGATATATTATTTATTCCAATTGGAGGAGGTGATGTTCTGGAGGTTCCTCAGGCGTCTAAATTAGCAGTTAAACTTGAAGCTAAATGCATCATACCAATGCATTATGATAAAGTTTCCTTGTCAGCCTTTATGAGTGAAGAAGGGTATGGAGTAGCAAATCCTCAAGAAAAATTAACACTAAAGAAGAAAGATATTCAGGAAATGAAAGGTGAAGTGTTTGTATTAAAATAATAAAATACATCTACTGCAGATCATTCTTGATGAGATTTTCTAGAAAATTGTTTGTTATTGTATGTTAAAGCAAATAGAACATATACGAAAAAAACCAAAAGAAGTTCGTAACAGATATGCGTTTGGACTAGCTTTGGCTATATCTATCATTATATTTATTTTTTGGTTGGTAAGCCTACCAGCACGATTGACTGTTATTACAAGCCAGGAAGATGTAGAGGAAGTACAGGGCGGGTTTTCTAGATCTGTTTCAAATATAACAGATTCTGTTTCTGGTATATGGAATAATTTTTCTGATAAATTACCAGGAATTATCACACCAGATGCACTAAATGAACAAGACATCTTTCCGACAGAAAATGTAATAGATACCATTATTCTGGATAATCAATTAGAAGTCACAATGGATGAAATAGAAATAAAGCCTGAAACCACTATTTTGATAGGCACTACGCCATCAGAAAAAGAAAAAGAATAATTGTGTTACAATAATCATGTTTTGGAAGTTATGATTTAAACGAGTTAAAGATGTGTCAGATATAACAATATATTATTTAGAATAGCTGAAATTACCTATGCCGAAAAAGACTATTAAAGAAGATTCTGTGCCTGTGCACGAAGGAGGAATCGTTCCACAAGACATTTCCCATGAGATGCGTACTGCCTATTTGGATTATGCAATGTCGGTGATTACTTCTCGAGCACTGCCTGACGTGCGAGATGGGCTGAAGCCTGTGCATCGTCGTATTTTATACTCCATGAGATTAAATGGACTGACTTCAACAGCGAAATTTAAGAAGTCTGCGACTGTAGTTGGAGACGTTCTTGGTAGTTTTCATCCACACGGAGATAGTGCAGTGTATGAATCTATGGTAAAAATTACACAAGGTTTCACAACCCGATACCCGCTTATTTTAGGTCAAGGTAACTTCGGTTCTATTGACGGTGATTCAGCGGCGGCATATAGATATACAGAAGCAAAAATGTCTAAAATTTCTGAGGAAATGTTACGTGATCTTGAAAAAGACACAGTAGACTGGCGTCCGAACTTTGACGGCACAAAGAAAGAGCCAGTAGTACTTCCTGCAGGCCTGCCGAATTTATTACTTATGGGGACTCTTGGTATTGCTGTGGGAATGGCAACAAACATTCCTCCACATAACCTGCGAGAGGTTAGTGCCGCGGTGGAGTATTTGATTGATAATCCAGATGCATCTACCAATGATCTTCTTAAATTTGTAAAAGGACCAGATTTTCCAATGGGGGCGATTGCTTTTGATCAAAAAGCCATTGTTCAAGCATATGCAAACGGACGAGGTGGGGTAGTTGTCAGAGGAGACACTGAAATTATTGAAGATAAAAAAGGAAACTTTTCAATTATAATTACGTCTATTCCATTTCGTGTAAACAAGGCAGACATGCAAGAAAAAATTGCAAATCTGGTACGAGATAAAAAAATTGAAGGCATTCGTGAAATGCGAGATGAATCCACATCAGATATACGTGTTGTTATTGAACTTAAAAGCAGCACAAATCCGCAGACTGTATTAAATAAATTATTCAAACACACTCAGCTTGAGGATACCTTTCATTACAATATGGTGGCACTTGTTGATGGAGTTCCTCAAACTTTGTCACTTAAGGCTATTTTGCAAGAATATGTAAAGCACAGAGCAAATGTTATTCAACGCAGAACACAATACGATTTGAATAAAGCAAAAGACCGTGAGCATATATTACTGGGACTTAAAAAGGCACTGGATCATATTGATAAAATTATAAAACTTATCCGCGCATCAAAAGATGTTCCAACAGCACACTCTGGGTTGATGAAGGAGTTTAAGTTTTCTGAAGTGCAGGCACAAGCAATTCTGGATATGCGATTACAGAAGCTTGCAGGTCTTGAGCGGAAAAAGATTGAGGAAGAACTTCAGGAATTACAGAAACTGATTAAGAGTTTAGAAGCAATCCTTCAGAGTAAGAAAAAAATGATGGACATTGTAAAGTCTGAATTGGCAGAGGCGGCAGAAAAATTAGGAGATGATCGTAGAACAAAAATTGTAAAAGGAGAGGTTAAAAACATGAGTGCTGAAGACTTGATATCGAATGAAGAATCAGTCCTTGTGCTTACTCAAGGTGGGTATGTTAAGAGAACTAATCCGTTAGAGTACAAGACTCAGAAACGAGGTGGAGTTGGAGTGATTGATTTAAACACTAAAGAAGAAGATGTTGTACGAACACTTCTTACTACATCCACACACAGTGATTTATTGTTTTTTACCAATAAAGGAAAAGTTTATCAGTGTAAGATGTTTGAGATTCCAGAAGGACGTCGGTCGACTAAAGGGAAGTCAATAATGAATTTTCTTTCAATGGATGGTGACGAGCGAGTAACCTCAGTATTGCCGGTGCGAAAAGACGAATGGGGTGACGGTGCGTGGAGTTTGATGATGGTTACTAGTAATGGAGTGATTAAGAAATCAAACGCCTCTTCATTTAAGGACGTGCGACGAAGTGGATTGATTGCGATTAATCTAAAAGAAACTGATTCGCTTATTGCAGCTTCGTTTGTAGAAGCAGGTGATGAAATTTCATTGGTTACATCAAACGGGAAAGCTATCCGTTTCAAAGAAAGTGACGTTCGGCAGATGGGGCGGACTGCAGGAGGAGTTTGTGGAATGAAACTTAAACAAGATGATAAAATTGTCTCCGCCGAAGTATTAAAACATGACAAAAAAGATAGAGAAATTCTTGTAGTGATGGAAAATGGATTTGGCAAAGCCACTTCAGCTAAGGAATATAAGGTGCAAAATCGCGGCGGTAGCGGTATTAAGACTGCAAAAATTACTGAAAAAACAGGCAAGGTAGTTGGTGTAGCAATACTAACTAAAGAAGACAGGAAGGATGGCGAGTTAATTGTAATGAGTAAAAATGGACAGGTAATTAAACTACCAATTAAAGACGTCCCCACCCTTGGTAGAGATACACAAGGAGTCAAGGTAATGAAAATGAGAAGTGGTGATTCTCTCGCTTCAGTAGTATATTTTTAACCTAAAGTGAATAAAACAACGAAATAACGTAGTCAGACTACCTTAATTTTTCAAGGTTAGTCTGACTAACATTGAATCACACATAAACTACTATTCTTTTGAATCGTCGTCTTTATGAACCTGCTTGAGAAAGTGTTTGTTAGGGGTTGCAATTATTTCTTGAACTTAGGTGTGTTTCTAGTTTGGTATTAGTGTTTATATGTTAGACTACCAATCATGACAGACACAAGTACCTCAGCACTTATTCAAGGACGTTTTGTAGATCCTCAATCTGTATCAACCCATTTTCATTTAAGGGAAGGGGATGTTGTGGCTGATTTTGGTGCTGGTTCTGGATATTTTATGGACATTTTAGTAAAGTTAGTTGGAATAGAAGGGTTGGTATATTTATGTGAAATTCAAAAAGGACTATCTGTTAAATTAGGAGAAGCAGCGCGCAGTAAGGGACTTACTCAAGTTCGATCACTTTGGTGTGATATTGAGAAAATTGGTGGAAGTAAAATTCCTGATAGTGTTCTGGACGCGGCATTTTTAGTTAATACATTTTTTCAAATTGAAGATAAAGCTACTGCATTGCAAGAGATATCTAGAACCGTACGAAGTGGTGGTAAATTATTTATCATTGACTGGTCGGAGTCTTTTGGGGGGCTGGGACCTCAACCATACGATGTTGTGTTGGAGCAGGAAGCCCGAGCACTTGCAGAACAAGAAGGATTTGTATTTGATAGATTGTTTGATGCCGGAGATCATCATTATGGACTTGCATTCCGTAAACCCTAACACACATTCAAAATAATTATATTTTTTTTGCAGATAAGAATTAAGGTAGTATGACTACGTTAATTACGTGAGTGAGATATAATACCCTGAATAATAGACTTGTTACCAAATAATTTTTTCCTCCGAAGGGTTTCCCTACGAAGGGTCGCCCTTCGGAGTGAGATTCTCGACCCCGAGTGTCTCTGCTGTTTTGATTAAGACTGATAATTG
>CAZADB010000001.1:21842-24864 GCA_964483835.1 uncultured Candidatus Saccharibacteria bacterium | reverse complement strand
ATTATTTGGTAACAAGTCTTATGTAAAGAACAAGTGTTTCATTTTAACACGAAACTATCTAAAAGTCAATTTCTACTTCTTCATTCAAAGAAGGAGCGATTGCATTAATGCCTAAATAATCTCGCAAGCGTTGTACGAGAAAAAGAGACGCTCTCTCTTCTCCCATTGTAACAAATACTTGTTTTGCACTGTCACCTCCTTGAGCAACAATATCAAGTAATTGATCTCTATCGGCGTGTCCTGAATAACCTCGTATGCGTGCGATTTTTGCCCTGACTGATACGGATTTCCCGTCAATCTTTACTTTCTTCGCACCATCATGAAGCAATCTCCCCAAGCTCCCTACCGACTGATAGCCCACAAGTAATAGTGTTGTGTTTTTATTATCAAGATATGTTTTTTCATGCATCCGTATACGTCCTCCATGACTCATGCCCGATCCGGCAATGATTATTTTTGCGCCTTTTTCTTTTCTAATATCCTGTGAATCTTTTACGGTACGAGTAAATGCCAATCCTGTAAAATCAAATATATCGTCTCCGTCTTTTATCTGGGACTGAACACTGTCTTTCATATAGTTTGTATATTTTTTATACATCGATGTTACTTTAATAGCCAGCGGGGAATCTAAAAAAACTGGAAGTGGTTTAATCTGACCTGATTCCACCAGATTATTGATTTCTAGCAACATTCCTTGAGTCCGTTCTAGAGAAAATGCGGGGATTATTAAAGTTCCGTTTTTACGTTGTGTTTCAAGGATTTCTTGTTTTAAAAGTTCAGTCCTCTCTTCTACTTCCTCGTGAAGCCTGTCTCCATACACACTTTCCATAATTAAATAATCGTAGTCCATTGGCACCACAGGCGAATTCAAAAGCGGTTGAGGTTTGTTTCCTATATCGCCTGTAAATACTATTTTTTTTCCATTTCGCTCTATGTGTAACATTCCTGAGCCAAGAATGTGTCCCGCATCTTGAAAATATGCTACGGATTGATTTTTTAACTTGATTTTTTCATCATATGTAACCACTTTCCAATTTAACAATGTTACAGAAATATCTTTCTCTGAATAAAGCACTTCGTTACCATAGCGTTCTTTTTCATAACGCATGACTTTTAATGCATCATGAAGCATTATTTCAGCCAAATCACGAGTCGGTTCAGTAGAGTAAATCGTGCCAGAAAAACCATCTCTAACTAGCTTGGGAATTCTGCCAATATGATCAGCATGTGCATGAGTAACAAATAACACATCTACATCTGAAGGATTGTATTCAAATGCTTCAGCGTTAATTGCTTGCACAAATCTATCGCCCTGCACTAATCCACAATCAACTAAAATAGATAAATCCCCCATATCTAACATGAAATTTGATCCTGTTACACTCCCTGCCCCTCCGTAAAATCTGATACTTGATGACATAATCATAAATTTAATATTTTTTAATATTCATGCTTATACTATAACCAATCAACCCGCCAATGACACCCATTCCCAAATCTATTACAGTATCAAACAAGTAATTAATATCCGGAGTAAGACCCATCATAATCTCGTACGCTTCCCAAGACATTGCAATAATAAAAACTAACAGCATCACAGACAGTAACTGTGTATGTCTTTTTTTTATTAAAAATCTAATATCGTGCAAGGCAAATATTCCAAACACAATAACAACACCACCTAATATATGAACAGGAATATCAAACCATTCAAGCTTCCAGTATAAAAATAACTTCTCTGCGACAATATGAATTACAGTAAGTGATACAAATGAAATTAAAAATACTATTGACGACAATCTCAACATACGTATGTATTTTATCACACTAATATCATCATTTAATATTTTTACTAATTTCAAATCCGATTTTTGTCACCTCCCACTCTATCTGAATACCTGTTGCGTTATATACTTGCTGTTGAATTTCTGTGGCAAAAGAAATAAAGTCATCTGAAGTTGCGTTTCCTTTATTTATAAAAACCAATGCCTGTCCTCTATACGCCCCCACTTTTTCATTATCTAATTCCTTAATATGGAGTACTTTATCAAGAACCCATCCTATAGGAATTTTAACAAAATCATGCTCCGCAGGAAAGCTGGGTAAATTTGGATATAATGCTTGTAAATCTTCAAACTTTTTTGTTGATATAATAGGATTCTTAAAAAACGAGCCCGCATTACCTGTTTTTTGCCAATTTGGAAATTTTTTTGAACGTGTCTCAATTACTTCATCACGTATCTTGGATAAGCTAATATTTGTTTGTGTGAATTTATTCTGCAAATCTTTATAAGACAAACATGGAGAGACTATTGTGCTTAACAGAAATGTGACTGACACTACAATGTATTTTTTACCTTCTTTCTTCTTAAAGAATGAATCTCGGTATTCAAATACACAATCAGAAACGGAGAATGTTTCAAATTGCTGGCTGTCTATATTGTAGACTTTAACCAGTTTAATAACATCTTTTATTTCAACTCCGTAAGCTCCCACATTTTGCACTGGAGCTGCTCCAACTGTTCCTGGTATATGAGATAAGTTTTCTATCCCCCAATACCCACGATGCACTGAGTATGCCACCAAATCATCTAACTTTTCTCCTGCTTGGGCAGTTACACACACATCTGAACCAGTAACTATATCGGTGATTCCTTTAATGTTGATAATAATAACCAAACCATTTACTCCATTTTCTGAAATCAAAACATTTGATCCTTCACCCAAAACAGTAACTGGAAGATTATTTTCTTTTGCAAAAATAATTGCTTCGTGTAGTGTTTTTTCAGAGTGTATTTCTACATAAAACTCAGCTTTTCCACCCACTCCAAGTGTTGTAAATTTCTTTAGTGGTTTATTTTTCTGTATTAACAACTTCATATAATAATTTATAACTTCTGATTATGTTTATTTTAGGACACTTCATTGGATTTTCAATATAACACACTCCATGTTAGGCATCTAACAATATAATTGAACGTTAAATATAAGCGGGGTCCGTTAGGTTTTTCGAAAAAAATAT
>CAZADB010000001.1:0-21742 GCA_964483835.1 uncultured Candidatus Saccharibacteria bacterium | reverse complement strand
GTCAGAACCAGCCTCAGAGTAGGTTGTAAATAAAAAAACCACTCCCTTTTCAAGGGGGTGGTTTTTTTATTCCACATACATAAATACCCTGTAGCGTAAGCCCAGCGATGCGATATATCAAACTACAGTAACTATGTTAGCTGACTAACATAATCATAAATCAAGAGCAGTCTAACTGCTCTTGATGGCGCAGTTTCATCTGTATGGATCTCAAACTTCTTTATGAAGTGTAAACGCATTTTTGTGCATATACAGAAACTGTACGTCGTTTATTTCCTGTTCCTTTGAACTTATTCTTATGGGAAGTGTAGATTTTATGTATTACAAATTTTTCCTCTAGAAATTCTGTAAGGACATTTTTGGTATAGAGATACTCTTGAATACCGATTGCAGAATGGGTATGTGTTTTTTCTTCGGTGTCTTGCTGTTGTTTTTGTAATCTTCGGGAATACGCACCTTCGTCTTGAAGAAAAGTTTTCATAAATAAATAACCTCCTGGTTTTAGGATGCGATATATCTCATCTCGTAATACTCTTCTGTCTTTTTTATTTAAAAAATGTGAACTCATTATATCAAGTGCAAGTGTTTGAGAATTATTTGGAATATCTAAATGCAATCCCGATATGTTGCGAATTTCATATTTCAAATGTGCTTCTTCTTGTGCCGCCAATTTGTTAGCTTCTTTAATAGCTGCTCCAGAATAATCAATCCCAATTCCATGCATACCATATGATCCAGCAAGGTACAGTAAATTTTGTCCATTTCCGCAACCAAAATCAATCACAGATGAAGTTGGATTTAAGACTTTTCTTTTTGTTTCGCGCTCAAGCCATCGAGTAAATTTTTCTAAATCTTCACTTACTTCTCCTAGTTCATGTTTAGCATTGGTATATTCAAAATCCCAAAAAGAAATCCCTTGTCGGTTATGTTTTTTCTTTTTTATATGCCGTGTCATAGAAAATATATTATTTCTTGTTGCCATCAATTAGACCATGAGTCTTGCTACTTTTGCAAATTATTGTACTGTAAGTTTACTATGGATGATAGATATTTATACATATATGGTCGGCATGCTGTCACAGAAGCACTTACCCACAAGCCAGAAGTTATATCAGGGCTTTTTTTAAGACATGATATTAAACAGCAACTAAGCAGAAGTCTTATAGCGAATGTAAAATTTGTAAATACTTTTACTGGTGACAATGTCCCAAAAGAAGTAGATCCCAAATCTGTACACCAAGGCATGATTGCCCAAATAGACAAACACAAATTGGTTCTTAGCTACGAAAATTTTAAAGAAGACTTACAAGTCACGACAGATACCTGCATTGCTATATTAGGTGAGGTACAGGATCCTCATAATGTAGGTGCTGTCATTCGCTCTGCTGCAGCGTTTGGGGTATCTGCAGTATTAATCCCCAAGCATCGTCAAGCGGGAGTAACAAATGCGGTAGTTAAAGTATCTGCCGGCATGACATTTAAGATTCCCCTTGTTGAAATAGGAAATGTAAATAGAGCTATTGAAGACCTAAAACGTGTGGGATTTTTTGCATATGGATTAGACGGATCTGGAGATGTTTGTGTGACTGACGAACAATTCACAAAGCCCACTATATTTATTTTAGGAAATGAGGCATCGGGCATTAGAGAAAAAACAAAAGATCACTGCGACATAATAATCAACATACCTATACATCCACGGTGCGAATCTCTTAATGCATCGGTATCCGCAAGCATCGCTTTTTATCAGTGGTCCACCCAGCACACTAATTCACTTAAATTATAAAATGTTAGCCACTAACACAATCTCTGGACGTGTAATATCTGAACATAAAGCAAGTTATGTGGTTATATCCAAGGGTGCTGAGTACACCGCAACAGTTCGTGGTCACTTCCATGATGAGAAAGATAAACAATTTCCAAAAGTAGGCGATAATGTGAATTTGTGTATTATCAGCAAAAATAAAGCAGTTATTGAAAATATTCAAACACGCAGAAGTAAGTTGGTGCGTAAATCTGCACACAACAATACTGTGCAAGTAATGGTTACGAATGTGGATTATATATTTATAGTAATGGGACTTGATGCTGACTTTAATCTACGTCGTCTTGAGCGTTATTTAGTTCTTGCAGAACAGTCACATATTACCCCTGTAGTTATGTTAAATAAGATTGATATAGCAGATTGTATCGACTTACACTTAAAACAAACTATCGAGATTGCAAAAAAAACAAAAGTTCACGCAATTAGTGCAAAGACAGGAAAAAATATGGATGTGTTTATGCAATACATGAAAAATGAAAAAACAGGGGTGTTATTAGGCTCATCAGGATCAGGCAAGTCAACTATTATAAATTATTTATTACAAAAAACATTACAAGACACCAAAATCGTGCGTGAGTCTGACAGCAAAGGACGGCACACAACTACATCTCGAAAATTATTCCCACTTCCGTCAGGAGGATACCTAATAGATACTCCTGGAATGCGTGAGCTTGGCTTTGTATCTAAAGACGACATTTCAAAGGGAACATTTTCTGACGTGGAGACTCTGGCAAGCAAATGTAAATTTACCAACTGTGACCATGTAAAAAGTCAGGGTTGTGCGGTGCAAAACTCTTTGAATTTTGGAATTTTGGATAAAAAACATTTTGCTAACTATCTAAAATTGAAGAAAAAAGACGCGGAATCTAGGCTATCAAATAGGAAAAATTAAATATGTTATACTGGTTTTTAATATAAAATATAAAACTTCATGAAACTACGAACATCAGGCACAAAAATACTTATAGACATTTTTATTATAGCAATAGTATCCATTACGGCTTTCTTTATATACACACAATACGGAAATCATATACAAGAATTCTTTTTAGGAGAAGAATCTATTCATGTTGTGTACGTAGGCAACGTTCCTGTTATGGTTACAAACCTTGATACAGAAAACCAACGCAAACATGGACTTTCTGGAGTTGTTTCTCTTCCAGAGAACGCAGGTAAATTACTTACTTTTGATGACGAGAGACGACATGCCATCTGGATGAAAGATATGTATTTTCCTCTTGATATCCTCTGGTTTAACAATAATCTGGAGATGGTTCATATGGAAACATACGTAGATCCAGACACCTATCCAGCGAAATTTATACCCAACGAACGTGCTAGATTTGTACTTGAAGTAAACGCTGGATTTGTAGATCAGTTTCAAGTTGCTCTAGGAGACATTATCACATTACCAGCAATAATTATTCCTGTAGACTTAATCAAGTAGTTTAGTACAATGAATATGATGAAATATAATTCATTCAATAGGTATAATATATAAATATGAAAAAAGGATATAAAGTAGAAATAGAGAAAGAGACAATAGACAACACTAATTTCCGTAAGGTTTTATACACTAGCGAACACAGCCAATTAGTGCTCATGTCTTTGAAGGTTGGTGAAGAAATAGGTGAAGAAATTCATGCAGAGAACGATCAGTTTTTTCGTTTTGAATCTGGAGAAGGAACGGTGTTTATAAACGACACTCAATATAATGTAAAAGACGGTGATGCGATTATTGTGCCAGCAGGAAGCAAGCATAATATTCAAAATACTTCAGACAGTGAAGCATTAACAATGTACACGCTATACTCACCTCCTCATCATAAAGACGGAATTACTCACACAACCAAAATAGAAGCTGAAGAATCTGAAGACAAAATGCAAGATGAGTTTGACGGCACATACACCGAATAGACAAAACATCACAATCCACGCAGAAATTGCAAAAAGAGCAGTCATACTAACATATACCGAGTTAGTCTGACTAACATAATATTTTTACTATTCCTCTTTCAAATTAAAATTGTGCTGGGAAGAGGACTTGAACCTCCACGGATTGCTCCACCTGCTCCTAAGGCAGGCGCGTCTACCATTTCGCCACCCCAGCATATTGACTTCTTATACTAGATTAACGGACAGTGTATCATAAGTCTGGCTCAATACAAAAATATAATACCGTGTTTATATCTGCATAAATATAATTTGTGTGTTATTTTATTTATAATTCTTACTCTACATGTTTGTAATTACGCAATGTGGGTTATAATAAAAAACAATGTCAGACTCAGAACAAATTACTTTTTTTGCACAGACGGATGCCCGTGGTCAATGTGTTCCTTTTGGTATTAAAGCAAACGATCGCACTCGACACATTTACGTCATTGGTAAAACAGGTATGGGCAAATCTACACTGCTGGAAAATATGGCGGTGCAGGATATTAAAAATGGAAATGGATTAGCTTTTATTGATCCACATGGGCAAACAGCAGAAACACTTTTAGATTATATTCCTGAAAGCAGGAAGGACGATGTGGTATATTTTGCGCCGTTTGACACCGGAAATCCAATCTCTTTCAATGTGATGGAAGATGTGGGAGAAGATCAAAGGCACTTGGTTGTATCGGGACTCATGTCTGTATTCAAGAAAATTTGGGTAGATGCATGGTCTGCACGAATGGAATATATTTTATCCAATACCCTGTTGGCGTTATTGGAATATCCAGACTCGACTCTTCTTGGGGTAAACAGAATGCTTTCAGACAAGGATTATCGCATGCGTGTGATTGAAAACATTACAGATTCAGCAGTGAGATCATTTTGGATTGATGAATTTTTAAAATACAACGAGCGATACATGCAAGAAGCTGGTGACGCTATCAAAAATAAGATTGGTCAGTTTACATCCAACCCACTTATACGCAACATAATCGGGCAACCACACTCCAGTTTCGATATTCGTACGATGATGGACGACAAGAAAATTCTTATTATGAATCTTTCTAAAGGACTAATTGGTGACCAAAATGCAAACCTGCTTGGTTCTATGATTACTACTCGTATTTACTTAGCTGCCATGAGTCGTGCAGACCTAAATGTGGCTGAAATGAAAAAAGCTCCGAACTTTTATTTTTATATAGATGAATTTCAGTCATTTGCAAACACAACATTTGCGGATATTTTATCTGAAGCACGCAAATATAAACTTAATCTCACAATTGCTCATCAGTACATCGAGCAAATGGAAGAAGACGTACGTAATGCAGTGTTTGGAAACGTAGGTACTATCATCTCTTTTAGAGTCGGGCCTTTCGATGCCGAAGTTCTGGAAACAATCTACACCCCGACTTTTTTAGCACCTGATATTGTAAATCTTGGTTTTGCACAAATTTATCTCACTTTAATGATTGACGGAATTGGTAGTCAACCATTTTCTGCATCCACACTTCCTCCGATTGAATTCTCTGGCGAGTCATACAAAGATGTTGTAATAGCTCGCAGTCGTCAGCTATATTCGCAAAAACGAGAATTAGTAGAGGAGACAATCCAGACATGGTATAAAAAGAATTTTAGCAATAAGCCTCCATATATTCCAAAACATCTACGTGAAGATGTTGAGACTAAAATCTTGCCAGATACTAAAACTAAAATAAAAAAATCTGATGTTGTTATGAAAAAAGAAGATAATAACAAGCAATGTGTCAAAACAAGACGTAATGAAAATTATAATAATAAAATACGCAATGGAAAAGAAGCAGACCCTTTCCAAAAAACACGTCCTGTAGTCAAGAATAATGAACCAAAAGTAAAATCTACTTCACAAACAAAACGCATATCAAAAAAAGAACAGGACGTTGAAGACCTGCGTACTGTATTACAAAATGTGTCTAAAATAAACTCTGAAAATTCAAGAAACAATAACGCACAAAAGACTAGGGAAGAATTATCTGACAAAAATAAAGAAGGTGGCCCAACATTAAAAGATATTTTAACAGATGCTTTAACAGGTTTAAATAATCAAGATACAGATTTTACACAAAAAAAACAAGAGGATAAAAAAGTAAATAAAGTTAAACTAACTTCATCAGAAACATCAAAAACCTCGAACAAAGAAAATGTCGAAGACAAATTATCTGTTAAGACATTATCAAAAATGATGCGGGTAAACACCAGCGACAAAACTCCTATAAAATAACATGGACATTAAATGGATTTGCAATGTCAGCATGTATCATAAAAAAGCGTTTGTTTTTACTTTTTTTATATTCTTATGTATTCCATATAATACAAATGCATCGATTATTATCAATGAAATTGCCTGGATGGGCACTGATGTATCTGCTAATAATGAATGGATTGAGTTGTTTAATAATGGAGGTAGTGATGTAAATATAGAGGGTTGGATTTTAAGCGACGGTATAAATTTAGAGATTTTATTTACTGACACCTTATTGACTGGCACTATAGGAGCTGGTCAATACGCAATGCTTGAGAGAACCGACGATTCGTCAGCAGATGGAGTGGCGTTTTTAATCTACACTGGTGCTTTAGTGAATACTGGTGCGACACTTTCTTTACATAATTCTGATGGATCTTTACAACACAGTGTCGCAGGAGGTGAAAATTGGCAAAATATTGGAGGTGATAATACAACGAAAGAAACCGCACAATACACAGAATCAGGGTGGCTAACTGCGGTAGCCACTCCAGGTAAGAAAAATATATATGCCACTCCAAATAATACAGCTCAGCCTGACTCACAAGGTGTAACTAATAAAACAACAACCAGCAATCAAAACAATACAAATGTTAGAAACATAAGCTCGCAAAGCAGTAATAGAAATGCTAATAAGTCATCCTCAAAATCATCACCAGATACCGCCAAAAGAGAATTAAGTCTGATATTGGATATACCTAAATATGTGCATGTAAATCAAGAGATACCCATGAAAGTTACTCCATCAGGATTATCAGCTACTCTTTTAAACTCACTTAAGCATAGTTGGAATTTTGGCGACCTTTCTGTGGCATCGGGAAAATATGTTAGACATCGTTTCTCTTATCCAGGTTCGTATGTTGTAACGGTGCATAGTGTTTTCAAAACACGTGAAGCGTACGCTAGACAAATAGTCGTGGTGTTGCCTGTCTCTTTTTCTATAACAATGTCGTCGTTAGGCGACATACAAGTACATAATGATTCTAAGTACGAGATAGATGTATCGGGATACACTATAAAATCCATCAGAACATTTCAATTCCCTACAAGAACAATTATGTTGCCTATGGCAACAATAACCATTCCCAAAGATAAAATTAAACATGAAGAAGGGCACGAAGTTGTGCTAAAAGATGAAATTTTAACCATAGTCGCAACTATGAATAATTCATCACAATTACAGCAATATATTTCAGAAACATCTCAAGCTGTACCAGCATACACTACAAAAACACCCATAAATGTTTCCGTATCTTCATCAATTGGGTATGATAATTTAGACAATTTCACATTTATAAAACACAATTCGTCTGAAGTAGATAGTTCCTTAAAAAAAGAAGCAAGTATCGTTGCAATAGAAAATAGTGAGTCTATTATTGCCAATCCTTTATTAAATCCAACATTAAACGACAATCCTAATTCAAATAAACTTCCGTACTTCGCACTACTTGCGGTTATAGGAATTGGAATTCTTGGAGTATTTATAGGCAGACCCATAACAAAAACCTCCAACAGCAACCATCAAATATCCACAAAATGAAACTCCCCGATGCAAGCATTCCCCTCTTTCACTGCGCTATCGCTACGTTCATTCGGCGGGGTATAACTTTGAATAAATACAGTAGTCTGACTACTGTATTAATAAATATGGTAGTCTGACTAACTTAATTATTGGAACTCGCTATATCTATGTGATGATGTTTTATTTGACGTGATATTTATGTGTAGCAAAATTTATGGTGACATATATCGATTTTCAATATGACAATATTTATGATATTATCGATACTTAGTAAGATACAATCATGCAAAATGAGAAAATAAGCACAATTCCTGAAATTTTTCTAAAGCCCTATAACCCACAACAACACGAAAAAAACATATATCAGATGTGGGAAGAATCTGGGTATTTTAATCCTGAAAATTTACCAACTCTAGAAAGTGGTCAAAAAAGACAGTCCTTTTCTATTATTATGCCTCCACCCAACGCCAATGGCTCACTTCATGCAGGTCACGCATTGTTTGTGACTGTGCAAGACACCATGATACGTTTTGAGAGAATGCGAGGTAAAAAAGCGCTTTGGATACCGGGTGCAGATCATGCTGGTTTTGAAACTCAGGTAGTGTATGAAAAGAAACTGCAAAAAGAAGGTCGTTCACGATTTGGTATGGATCCGCAAGATTTGTATAAAGAAATAATGAATTTCACCCTAGACAATAAATCATTTATGGAAAATCAAATTCGTGAACTAGGCGCATCATGCGACTGGTCACGCTCACTTTTTACACTCGACGAACCAGTAATTAAAATAGTTCACGACACATTCAAAAAACTAGAGGAGGATAAGCTTCTCTATCGAGGTGCGCGTATTGTAAATTGGTGCCCTAAACATCAAACATCGTTATCTAATTTGGAGACAGTTCATGATGAACGCACAAGTAAATTTTATTACTTTCAATATGGACCCTTTGTGATTGGAACTTCTCGTCCGGAGACAAAATTTGGAGACAAATATGTTGTAATGCACCCAAATGATGCACGTTACACAAAATACCGTCACGGGCAACAAATTAAATTAGAATGGATAAATGGTCCAATCACTGCAACAGTTATAAAAGACGAAGCTAGTGATCCTGAAATAGGATCAGGAGTTATGACTATAACTCCATGGCATTCTGGAATTGATTTTGAGATTGCAAAACGGCACAACTTGAACTATGAACAAATCATTGACTGGAGAGGAAAGCTTCTACCAATTGCAAACGAATTTACAGATATGAGTATTATAGATGCACGTGATAAAATTGTCGACAAGCTAGACAAAAAAGGACTATTGGTAAAAATAGACGCAAAATACGAACATGCTGTTCCCTGTTGCTACAAATGCAATCGTGAGATTGAACCACAAATTCGTGATCAGTGGTTTATTAAGACAACACCACTAGCACAAAAAGCACTAGAAGCAGTTGGTAACAAAGAAATTACTTTTATAAACAGACGTGATGAAAGAGTTTTTCGTGATTGGATGAATAAAATAGAAGACTGGAACATTTCTCGACAAGTCATCTGGGGCATCCCAATTCCTGCAAAAATTTGTATACAGTGTGCACACGGGCAAGTAGACATTGAGAATAAAATAACAACCTGTGAAAAATGCGGCGGAGAAACAAAACAAGATCCTGATACTTTTGATACATGGTTCTCATCTGGACAATGGCCATTGGCAACAACTCAATTTCCTGACGGAAATGATTTCAAAGAATACTACCCTACTTCAGTCATGGAAACTGGAAAAGATATTATATTCTTCTGGGTTGCTCGTATGATGATGCTCGGTATCTACCGTACAGGTAAAGTACCATTTAGGAAAGTATACCTACACGGAATGGTGCGTGATAAAAAAGGCCTAAAAATGAGTAAATCAAAAGGCAATGTAATATCTCCAAGTGAGATCCAAGAACGGTTTGGCACTGATGCGCTACGCATGGGACTTTTGGTAAACAACGCCCCTGGCAACGACATGAATTTAGACCCAGATAAAGTAAACGCATACAAAAAATTTGCAAATAAAATCTGGAACATAACCCGCTTTACCCTTGACTCAACTACAGACATGCCAATTGACGCAGAACTAAATGTAAGTGATATAAAAAACAAATTAGAAAAATTAACACCTGCAATATTAGAAATTACTCAAAATATGGATGAGTCCAGATATGACATGGCTGCCGAAAAACTCTATCATTTCGTTTGGGAATATTTTGCAAGCGAACTTATTGAAGACTCCAAAGCTCTACTTGCTTCAGGCGATAAGCAAATAACAGCATCACGCCAAAAATTACTTCAAGAATACCTGATTGCGTCACTTAAAATGCTTCACCCATTTATGCCTTTTGTAACCGAGACAATATGGCAAGAGCTACCAAAAACAATGAAGCATCAAGACATCTTAATGGTCGAAACATGGCCAGAATAACCAACCTCCTCAATAATCCGTAAGAGCTATCATGATATAATGTAACAATACCAACAAGTACTTTTAGATTGCTTTATTATCTATTAAATTTTTATGACTGGGGGTGTTTATTTTATTTTAATAATGACTTTTATCACAGGAATGTTTGCTGGAGCGTATTTATATATCACTTCCTTTGCTGTAAATGATTCAAATGAAAATATTCCCGAAATTAGTTTTCAAATAACTGGTATAGCAGGGGGTGATTGTATGGAAAATAACAATGTATGTGCATCATTTACATTAGATCAAAATAGAAAATTTGTATACATTCCACAACATTCAATCCATAATAATACCCCAGAAAATATAACGGGCAGGATACATAAAAACATTTTTAACGAATTAACTGAGATTATACAAGACACTAATCTTGCGCAGTTACAAGAACAAAGCGGTGAGTGTGCGTATGCTCGCAACCCAGATAGCTATGTGTACAATATTATCGTAGACGGAACATCTCAAACACTAAACACATGTGTACCGTTGTTTAAATCTTCAGAATTATCTGTGCAACTTCAATCACTTTGGGTAATATTTAACAAACCTGCAACAGTCACAGAAAATGGTGGTGGTATTTCAAATTTTTTAATGAATCACCTAAAAGAAAATTTTCAGAATTAAATAATCTAACTAGAGCAGTCAGACTGCTATTACTTATACCATCCCTAACAAACGCTCCAACAGTAATAAAACCATAAAATTATGGATACAAAATCAAGTATAAAATTGACACAGGTGAATTTAACAATCTCATACATTTTCTAGGAAAAAATAAGGTAGAGTATTTTTCTATCCTTGAAACGCTCGATTCAATCCTACATCTCGGTGGAATACTCCCCCATTATAACGGACTAGATCGATACAAAGGACTCTAAAACCTTTCAATCGATTGAAAGGTTTTAGAGTCCTTTCTTTACCTTATCTTTATTCTATTTATTTCAAATTTTCTTGTATTAGATACCTTCCTTTTTTAATTCTTCAATTAACTTTTTAGCATTTCGTGATAATTTTTTTGGAAGATCAATTATAATCTGAACCATAAAGTCACCTCTGAATGAATTACTGGTGGGCACTCCCTTATTTTTAATTCTCAGCCTTTCGCCATGGGAAATACCTGCGGGTATTTTTATATCTACTGACCCGTCTAGTGTTTCTACTTTGTAAACACCTCCAAGAAGAGCGTCTGATAATTTTATATGCAAGTCTGCTAATAATGTAGTTCCTTCCCTTTGTATATTTTTATCTGGTGACACATGTATTTTTATATACAAATCTCCAGCAGATCCATTGGAAACGGCTTCGCCTTGACCTGTCATTCTAATCATTTCTCCATTTTCAATACCAGCTGGTATATTAATTTCAATATCTTCTTCTGAGCGAACTACACCTTTGCCTCCGCAAGGACTGCAGGATTCTTTAGGTTTTTTACCTATACCACCACAGTCGGAACATTCTCTCACTGTTTGAATTTGCCCCATAAGGCTTTGCCGAACTTCCCGAATCTTTCCCTGTCCGTTACAAGTAGAGCAAGTAACCATCTCTGCTCCTTTTTTCCCTCCTGTGCCTGAGCATTCATTACAGATATTTGTTTTTGTCAACAGAACATTTCTAGTGACACCAAAAATAGCGTCTCTAAATTGTAGCTCTATATCAATGGAAATATCTCGTCCACGAGCCTGACGTCTATTACCTCCTCCAAAACCTCCAAAAATATCATCCATGTTAAACTCAAACCCGCCCTGCCCTGCCGCTTGCTGGAAATCAGACCAATTAAAGCCTCCAAATCCCGAGCCTCCATTCTGTGCAGATTGTCCTGCGCCAGATCCGCTAAAAGAATGTCCATAAGTATCATATTCGGCTTTTTTCTTGTCATTACTCAGAACTGAATATGCTTCACTAATTTCTTTGAATTTTGACTCATCTCCCGTTTTTTTATCAGGATGATATTTGCCAGCTAATTTACGAAATGCTTTTTTTATTTCATCTTTTGATGACTCTTTCGTGATGCCTAATGTATCATAATAATTTTTTGCCATGATATTTTAATGTATTATAAACAAAATATTTTGCAATGCAGTTTGTTACAATTAAACTTCTTTAGATTTATTGTCCACTTCGTCATTGTTAGAATCTGATTTGTCAGATTCATCAACCACTTCTGCATCTTTTACATCTTCTTTATTATTTACTTCTTCTTTTGGATTTTCTTTCGATGCATCAGCTTTTGCCGCTGCAGCTTTCTGAATAATTTCTCCAATCTTCTGCATTTCTACTGATAATTCATCTGTTGATTTTACAATATCGTCTTTGTTGTCTTTATCCTTCACTTCATTCAATTTATTTACACGTTCTTTTATACCAACAACTACCTCCTCCCCTGCTTCTTTGCCATGGTCTTTGATTGATTTTTCTGCGGTATAAATAAGCTGATCAGCTGAATTTCTTGCCTCAATAAGCTCTTTTTTCTTTAGATCTTCATCGGCATGTTCTTCTGCGTCTTGTTTCATTTTTTCAATATCGTCTTCTGACAGTCCTGAGTTGGCTTCTATTCTAATGGTTTGCTCCTTTCCTGTTGCTTTATCTTTGGCGGTGACATTAAGCACTCCATTGCTGTCTACATCAAAAGCAACCTCAATTTGTGGAACGCCACGTGGTGCTGGGGGAATTCCGTCTAGCACAAATCTGCCCAATGATTTATTGTCTGATGCTTGCGCTCTTTCTCCTTGAGTAATATGAATTTCGGTAGATGTCTGATTGTCAGCGGCGGTTGAAAAAATCTGTTCTTTTTTGGTTGGAATGTGTGTGTTTTTTTCAATTAGTTTCGTGGTTACTCCGCCCATAGTTTCAAGCCCTAATGATAGCGGGATCACATCAACCAAGGTTATGTCCTTCACGTCTCCTTGAAAAATACCAGCCTGAATAGCAGCACCAAGCGCTACAACCTCGTCTGGATTTATAGATTTATTTGGCTCTTTACCAAATAAAGTTTTAACTGCTTCTACAACTGCTGGCATTCGAGTCTGTCCGCCCACAAGTATAATTTCATTGATTTCTTCTTTCGAAAATGAAGAAGCTTCAAGTGCTCTTTTGGTAATTTCTATAGATCTATCAATATATTCCGATGCTAGTTCTTCAAGTTTTGCCCGAGTCATGGTGAGCAAAAGGTGTTTTGGACCTTCTGCTCCTGATGTTACAAATGGAATATTAATCTCAGTATTGGTGGAAGAAGATAATTCTAGTTTTGCTTTTTCTGCTGCTTCATCAAGTCTTTGCAGTGCAAGCGGATCATTTCCTAGATCAATACCTTCTGATTTTTTAAACTCGGCGATTATATATCGAACAATTTCTTGATCTATATCACGACCTCCCATATGTGCATCTCCATCTGTGGATTGAACCTCAACGACATCGTCACCCACCTCAAGCACAGTCACGTCAAATGTTCCTCCACCAAAGTCATACACGACAATTTTCTCATCTTTCTTTTTATTAAAGCCGTATGAAAGTGCTGCGGCTGTTGGCTCATTTATAATTCGTCGAACCTTAAGACCTGCAATTTTACCTGCATCTTGGGTTGCTTTTCTTTGTGCATCGTTGAAATAAGCAGGAACTGTAATGACTGCTTCTGTGATAGTTTCTCCTATTTTTGCTTCTGCGTCTGATTTAAGTTTTGAAAGAATCATTGCTGAAACTTCTTCTGGACGATAATCCTTATCCTGCATTGACACGATCACTCCTCCATCATCTCCTTTTTTCACTGTAAATGGCACTATTTTTTTATCTTTCTGAACATTTTTTTCATCATAGTCATGCCCCATAAATCTTTTTATTCCATAGATTGTATTGGTTGGGTTTGTTACCGCTTGTCGTTTTGCAATCTGACCCACCAGCCGTTCTTTTGTTTTAGAAATAGCAACTACAGATGGTGTAGTCCTGTTTCCTTCTGCATTTTCTATAATTACTGGTTCTCCAGCCTCGATAATTGCTATTGCTGAATTTGTTGTTCCAAGATCAATTCCTAAAATTTTTGCCATGATATTTTATAAATTAGTTAAATAATTTGATTAGTTTTTCTGTGTGTATTCTCCGATGGTAACTCGAGCGGGTCGGAGTAATTCTTCATCATCTCCAGTTTTTCTTAAAAATCCGTTTTGAATAACTGAAATCACTTTTCCGTCCATTTCTTTTTTTTCTACAGGAACATTAGTAACTGCTTCGTGAAGATGTGGATTAAACTCGTCTCCTGCGGGGTTTATTTCTATAACTCCGTAGGAATCAAGGATATTGTGTA
This sequence comes from uncultured Candidatus Saccharibacteria bacterium, assembly GCA_964483835.1. Classification (GTDB taxonomy): domain Bacteria; phylum Patescibacteriota; class Minisyncoccia; order Phycocordibacterales; family UBA918; genus OLB19. The sequence continues at coordinate 7,391 of CAZADB010000001.1, read as the reverse complement.
ATTGATTATGAATACTTTCCACTCCCTTTCTCCAAGTTTCATCAATCGAATTCCATAATTCTTTATCATGCATTGCCATGTGAAAACTGTCTGCCATTGGAAGTAATTTGTCTACCAATTTATTCTCTGCACGTTCTTTATCACGGACTCTGTCTTCGTCAAGTCGTCTCTTTCCGTTTAAAAATTCTGCTCGAGCTCGCTGTAAATCTTCCAGATGTTCCATTTTTTGCGATTCGCACTCTTTGAGTTTATCTCGTAATTGTTTTATTTTATTATTAGACTGATCTTCCAAATCTGCAATTTCGGTGTCTTCACCTGCTAGATTATTATCATCAGTCATTTCAATCTTGTCTAAAGCATCTTTTTCTTGTTTTTCATCCATCTTAGTTATAATTTAATTTATAATTAATCTTGTATTTCATGTGCATATATTGTTCGAACATGTAATACAATTAATATTGAATGTCAGACAAAAAGTATTATACGTCCTAATTTCTTTTATGTAAAGAGTATGATTAAAAGCGTTTTATGATACTGTTCTTTTCTATGGAATTTCCAATGCGGATAAATAAATACGCTGCAAATAAGGGCTGGGCCTCACGACGTGAGGCTGATTTACTAATTGAAAAAGGACTCATTCTTATCAATGGTAAAAAAGCGGTTATAGGTCAAAAAATCCAACAAGGTGATGACGTGCAACTTGTAGGCAAAACTAAAGAAAAAAAATATCTCGCCTACTATAAAGGCAGAGGTGTGCTTACCACATGTCCAGCACTGGGAGAAATAGATATTGTAGGACGTATAAAAAAAGACTACAAAATCACTGACGTCAATCCTGTTGGTCGTCTGGATAAAGATTCTGAAGGGCTGATTATTTTAAGTAATGATGGGCGTATAACTGGACCTATTCTAAACGCAAGTCTTAAACATGAAAAAGTTTACGACGTGACGCTGGATAAAAACGTAACGAGTATCTTGATACACAGCGTTCAACGTGGTGTAAATATTGAAGGATATGTTACAAAACCTGCAAAAGCTGTAAAGCACCCCAGAAATCCTCGCCGTATTCTTATAACTCTAATAGAAGGTAAAAAACACCAAATACGCCGAATGTGCGCAGCTCTTGGCTATCAAGTGCAAAGTCTAAAACGTATACAAATTATGAATATCGAATTAGGCAAACTCAAGCCTAATCAATATCGAAAAATTGACGGTGCCGAACTTGCAGAATTTTTAAAAAGATTAGGTGTGACAAAATAATACAATCCCCAGCTAACCTTTGAAACCATCGTCTGGCTGTAGTGTTTATTCAATTTGTGAATATAGTTGTATAACTGCATTTATGCCAGCTAAATTTCTATCCCACTCGGTTAGGTGCGCTGTTTGAAGCTCAACTGTTACCGCGGGTATCCCAATAGATGCGAGCCATGCCTCAGCATCTCCTGTAATGGGATATGCATCAAACACTTCCACTTTGCCGTACCCTGCAGCATCAGCATAAGTCTTCATAAGAATAAGAGTTTCAGGTAAAATTCCGTCTTTACATTCCGACGCGTAGACGTTGCCTGCTTTGCTGTGCCAAAACACAACCGCGGACGGCTGTTCCTGATGTACAAAATCTCGTAGTGCCTGTGCTTCTGGTTCAGAAAATACTGAGCTTCCTGCACTTATTACCTTACCTCTCCATGTACTTTCTGGAGCCCATTTACAATCAAAATTACGATTTAGATCTACTTCGTTTGCGTTAAACCTGCCTGCTGCCACTCGCACAGAAGGATTGGGGACATCTTCAAGAGTAAACAGCCCTTCTTTTCCTATGACTTTATAAAGTCCGTCGGGATTAAGGACAGGGATAATACTTACCATCAAATCATCTGGCACCATATGGGGATTTTCTGTAATTTCCTCAATAATTCCATATGCCAGAAGTGAACTATTCCATTCATATCCGCCATGAATACCCCCGACAAACAATACATGAGTAGAGCCATTTCCAAACGTCACCACATCAATATCGCGACCTTGTACAGAAGTGCCAATAATATCTTGCCTGACAAAAGGCTCTTCTATTGTAATGATTTCAACCTCGGCTACCTCTTCCTTTGGAGCTTCTATCGTAAATAATAAGAAAGTAGCCACCAGCAAAAGTACAGGGACAAACACCAATACTAACATTTGAAATTTTCGTTTTGTGATCATATTCTTTAGATATTAGACATGTGATTAATAATAGCTTCTATACCTCTTTTATTTTTCTCCCAATCTGTATTTTCTTTATCGGTCAGAAGAACGCTAATGGCTGTAATGCCTTGTTTTGCAAGCCAATTTGTCATATCTCCTGTTACATCATAATAACCAAATTCCTTGTGTGATGTATATCCAGATGCGTCTGAAAAAATATTAGTTAACTCTAATGTCTGTGCAGTTGTCTGTTGTTCACACGCAGAGGCATATACTCTTCCGGCAGATGAATACCAAACAACAACTGAGTCAGGTGTGTTGTTTAATATATATGTCTTTATCGCATTACTTTCTGGTTCTGAAAACGGCTTACTGCCTCCGCTTACCTTAGTGTCTTTCCACACTCCTTCTGTCTGCCATCTGCAGTCAAAGTTTCGATTCAAATCTACTTTATTTGCATTAAACCTTGCAGCGATTTTGTCTTCTTGAGTACCCGATACATCGTATGCTGTAAAAGATTTAATGTCGGCATCGCCAATTACTTGAGATAATCCATCTGGATTTAGAGTTGGAATTATAGTTATTCTTATGTTTTCTGGCAATTCACCCGTTGTGTCATTTGTGAAATGGTCTATTGCCTTTCTTGCAAGTAACGCAGTATTCCAAGCATATCCACCATGAATACCCCCGACAAGAAGAATATTTTTGTCACCAGTGCCAAAATGATACGCTATAATATCACGCCCCTCTACTGATTGTCCTATAATTTCTTGAGTTGCAGTTTCTGTTTCTGTCAATTCATCAATAATCTCTCCATCTACATCAACTACTGTGTCGTTTTCTGACGGTGTTAGTATTTCATCTTCATTCAAATTAACAATATCTTCGGTTGATGGTATGTCTTGTGTAGACATATTTATTTGTACAAATAAATACACACCCCCTCCGATAATTAATAATACTACAATACCTGTTAAAATTTTATTCATAATCTCAAATTTATATTAAACAAAAGTCTCTCTTTATTTTGTTTGTAACTACTACTAACAAACATTATAAACCAAAATAATAATATCTACTAATTTAAGATAACTCCCATCAAAAGCACTTCAATATGTTAGTCAGACTAACATGGGGTTTTTGTTAAAATTCGATGGAAATTTCACGTTGTACAGCGGAAATATTTCCAGACACATCTGCACAACTTGTATTATACCCTCTCACAAATGCAGTTGCGCAAATATCTCCTGCGGGGCATGTTCTTGTGTTTGGTGTTCGATAAGACGGCAGATACAACACAACATCTGAAGTGCCACCACTGGCATCTACAACATAGACTTCCAATTGAATACATTGTGTACTTTCAGAATTAATCCAATCAAAATAATGAATAAATCTTTGTGTGTTATTACTAGAATCTGAATCAGACATGGTACTTGTTTGTCCAAGACACTGTATGGCTACACTTCCGCCATTAATGATAAAATCAGTATGGTTGATTAATGCAGAATGACGTAAACATTCTATTCCAGCCCTTGCAGCCTGAAATGCAATTTCAGAACTCAATGCTGTTTGCCCTAGAGTGAGTTGCTTAATTGTTATATGCAACATAGACAAACCTATAGATAGTACGACACTGGAAATAATCAAAGATAGTAATAATGCAAATCCTTTATTTTTTTGTGAGTGTTGTTTATTCATACAAGCTAAACATCGTACCTATTAAAGTAACATCCTGAGTTTGGTTATTAAACAAAGTGGAATTCCAAGATACTGTTGATTTAATCTGAATACCTCTGTTGTTTGGCGTATTGTCATACGATAACACAATGGTTCGAATATAAGGACTGGCAATCGCTCCAGTAGAATTAAGTGAATATCGAGCTCTGGTATCAGTTGCATCATAAAATAATCTGCAAGATTCTATATTTGAACAACTTTGTATCGTACCTAATGGATTAGCATTCCTAAAATCTAGATTACATCCAACAGCAGTAAAGCAACTTGCATCAATATTTCCTACCCAATCCCAACTCACTGTAAGATCGCCACTTCTTACTGCTGCTATCGCAGCATCATTTCGCGCTGAGATAAATGCTTCTATCCCCTCTTGTGCTAAAAATATTGCAGTTGCCTTCTCACTAGCATGCAAAGATGCTTGTAATCCTTTGACTGCAATGGTCATAGGTCCCACAATCGATAAAAGTAAGATTGAAATTGCCACCAATACTTCTATCAACGAATATCCTTTTTTTTGTGTTGAAATATACATATATTTATATATCTAGGTTGTGTTGTGTTACGGTTGTTTGTATTTGAAATGATGTATCTAGTCTTTCCACATCCTCTGACGTACCCTCAATAAAAATTGTAACAGTTGGAGACTTGCTGTCCGTAGTGCTGGTGCCTGTCACAATAAAATCCAATGTTGTGATATTTACCTCGGATGCAGTAATGGTTTGCCAAACTCCGGTTGTCCCCAACCGTCTTTGAATTGATTGATCTGCTGGATTGTGTCGATAAGCAATCCGTCTACTGCCTTTTCCTTCAGTTAGACTTTGACCGCTCTCAGTAATTACTAAAGAATTAGCTCCATGTGGACAATTTCTTGTGCTTGTACCTGTTGTTTGACTATTATTGCCAATGTTATTACTACAATAGTAATGAAACCCTGTCCGAATTTCTCTGGTCATACTATCTAGTGCAAAAGACACATTTGTAACAATTACCTGCGCTCCTTGTTGTTTTATATTCGCATCTATAAGAACCATCAATGTTCCAACAGATACTGTGGTGACAATAGTAAACAATGATAGCGCAACCAACACCTCAATCAACGAAAAACCTCGCATGCACAAAGAATAATTTGTTCGGTTTTTTATTGGTGTTGTTTTAATTCTAAATATCATATATATTTTTTTATCTAGCCGATATCTGACCACTGACATAAACTGTAACTGTCCTGTAAATCGAATGATTGTTTTTTACTGCTATAATAATATCTATCTGATCTGGGTTAGACACAGTATTTGTAGATATTATCGCATCAAAATCAGGACGCTTAAATGCAATAGACGCATATGCGCCGTCAGATGCATCACATGTTCTATTTCCAAACACTGTTGTGCATATTTGTAGTATGGTAAATCTAGAATCAATAGTATGTTTCATTCCAACAGCTTCTCCTGTGTCATATCTATACATCGTTCCCGAATGATGTGCATCTTGAAAAAGTTTATAAGTATTTCTTGAAGTCAAATCAATATAAATACCGTAAGCACTTCTAAAATCTCCAGCGCGACCTGCCACACTAACTCCAAGTGACTGAGCCTCGCGTATATCTAATGCCATTTCGTATGCCTGAGATTTAAGTATAATTACATTATTGAATGTTGCATATCGAACCATCACAAGACCTGTCACAATTGTAACAATTGCAATAGTTATCATAAGCTCAATCAATGAAAAACCGGAGTGAGGACTATTTTTTATTTTCTGTGACGAAGAAAAAAAGGGCATAAATGACTAAATTAAACCAAGAGCAAGAACGTCTAATTGATACAAATACACCAAGAAAAATGCAACAATAAGAAACGGCGCAAACGGCACTTCACTCTTCATTGTAATAGATTTAGAAGATTTTGCTACAGCATTTTTTGAACAACAGCGATGTATCATTTCAAAAATAGCAGGAATTGTCATAATCAAGATACTCACCACCGCTCCAATCCAAAACGACACCACCACCATAGAAAATGCTCCAGAAGAACCTAGAATAAATCCTAAAGGAGCAGCGAGCTTCGCGTCACCAAGACCAATCCATCTGCCTTTAGAAATAAACCACAACCCCCCATAGAACATAAACACTCCAAGCGCCGATAGCGTATGTCCTAAAATATCTTGAGTATTTACCGTAGTTCCATAAATCAAGAAAAAGTGAGTGACTGCAAGTACGCTGATGATGACAACGAGTTTATCAGGAATTATCATATGATATATGTCGTACACCATTACCACCATCAAAACCGAAACTAATATCACGGAAAACAAAAACAACAAACCTATGCCAAATTGCAGAAAAACTATCAAAAATAAAATAGCCGTACTAAGCTCGACTATGAAATATCGTACGGGTATAGAACACCCACATTGTGAACATCTGCCTTTTAAAAATACATACGAAATCAATGGAAGTAATTCATACCACCGCAATCGATGTGAACAAGACATGCAGTGAGAATGTCCTGCAAGCGACTTACCTGTATTCAACCTATATATAACAACATTCAAAAAACTACCTATGACAACACCTATCACAGAAATCATAAGGATTTGATACCAAAAAGGAAGTAATGTGAGTAATTCCATATTTCATTAGACTTGTTACCAAATAAGATTTTGATGAAAATTTTCTAATTTTGTGCGAAAATTTCAAAAAATAAGGAAGAATATCGGGATATTTCAACGAATTTTTTGGAATTTGTAGCCAAAATTTGGAAATTTTGGCTACAAAATTATTTGATAACAAGTCTATTATACCTCTTATATCTAGTAATAATTACCCACACCTGTACACAACATGGCTGTAATTACTCATAATATTTTTACGTTAACTTGATAATTTTAACGCAAAAAGTGTCTGAAATTAAGGGCACCTGTCATATCGTATTTATGTAAACAAAAACAACTCAGTTTTAACTGAATTGTTTTTGTGGATACGTAAATTTAATTACTCTAATGCAATTGAGTTTATTTTAATTCTGCGCTTGCACCAGCTTCTTCTAGTACTTTCTTAAGCTCTTCTGCGTCTTCTTTTTTCAATCCTGTCTTTACATCAGCTGGAGCGCCGTCAACTAGATCTTTGGCTTCTTTAAGTCCTAGTCCGCATGCTCCTTTAACTGCTTTAATAACAGCAATTTTTGATGCTCCTGTTGCGGTAAGAACAACGGTAAATTCTGACTGCTCGTTAGACTCACCATCTGAGTCGCCACCTCCACCTGCGACAGCAACTGCCGTTGCAGAAACTCCAAATCGTTTTTCAAGAACTTTTACAAGCTCGTTTAGCTCTAATACAGTCATTGTTTCAACCTGCTCTACAAGCTTCTTAAATTCTTTTGGAACTTCTACGGTTTCGTCTACTCCAGAGTCATTTATGTCTTCTTTTACTTCTTCTTTTACTTCTTCTTTTACTTCTTCTTTTACTTCTTCTT